>JACDBQ010000120.1 GCA_013694845.1 Acidobacteriota bacterium | reverse complement strand
GTGGTGGCGCAGGCGGCGCGCGGCGGATCGCCCAGTTTTTGCACTCACTAGAGGCTAAAGGCTTTGAAGTCAGCGACTTAATAGCGCGCGTCAACAGTCCGGTCCGGTTCGTTCCGCCGAAGGGCGGACTGGCAGACGGCTACGAGGCCACTATTCTTCCTGATGTGTGTGAAGTCGTGGTCAAGGCAGACCAGGCCGGACGCCTACATCGCCAGCAGCGTCACGTCGCAGACCAGTGCCGAATCTTGCTCCACGGCTTCGCCAACGTTGGCATCATCGCGCTCGTAGACGAGGCTACCGGCTATCAGGACGCGCGCGCAAAGGACGCGCTAGCGAAGATCCTTGAGCAGTTCGTTGCCAAGGAATACCGGAAGTGGGTTCGCACGTTCCCTCTGGACTACTACCGCGAAATGTGCCGACTTCGAGGAGTACCATTTCCGACGACTCCACCGATGCGTCTGCCACAGTACTTCGGCCATCTCACGAACGACGTCGTGTACTCCAGGATGGCACCGTTTATTCTGGAGGAGCTTCGATCCAAGAATCCTGCAGTCGAGGGACGGCGCAAACAGAAGCACTTTCAATGGTTGACTGACAATATCGGCGACCCTCGACTTCGAGAGCATCTTTGGAAGGTGATCACACTGATGCAGGTTTACGACCACTGGGACGCGTTCTACGAGACTCTTGAACGAATTCTGCCGAAGTACTCCAACCTGCCCCTCTTGGCACTCCTGGAGAACGAACGGCGCCTTATTCCTTCTTCCAACGAGCCTGTGCCGCCTTCTTAGCAATCGCCACGCGCCGCGCCTTGGGTAACGCCTTGGCGCGGGCAGCGCCTCCCTTCGATCCTCCCAGCTTCCCCAGCGCGACCGCAGCCGGATTCTTCTCGGCCTGTGGATCATCCAGCGGTGAGCCGTCCAGCTTCTCGCCGATGGCCTGCTCGACCACGTTCCTGGCGACCGTGGCGAAGTCGTGGTCCCTGGATGTGCCCGGACGTTTTGCGGCGGGCGGCTTCGGCTTGCTTGAGCGTGTAGGCATACGCCGATTGTGCCACAGCGCAGCGGACTCGCGGCTCAGCGCAAAATCGAAACTGACCCACTACCCGACCGCCGACTCGTTTGACCGAAGGCCCTAACTGTTGTATCTTCTATTGCTTATCGCAATCGCTGAGAAGCACACCTACAGCCCGCCGGAGCTGAGATCCCGGCAGAAGCACGACCGAGGAGGACCCGTTTCGCATGGCAACTGACAACCCGCAGCAGAACAATCCGCAAGGAGGTGGCGCGACCGGAATCGTCGAGAGAGTTCCTCAGAAGCAGTCTGAGAAGATGACGACTCTCAACGCCGCGGACGAATCGATCGATCCGCAGGAATATGCCCGCCTCCTCGATCTTTACGATAACAGCTTCCGCAACATCGCGGAAGGTGAGGTCGTAAAAGGCACCGTACTCAAAGTGACCGCCTCAGAAGTAATCGTCGACGTCGGCTACAAGTCCGAAGGGATCATCCCCGTCGACGAGTTCATCGATGAGACCGGCCAGGTCACCGTGCAGGCCGGCGACACCGTCGACGTGCTGCTCGAGCGCACCGAAGACCGTGAAGGCTATGTCGTCCTCTCGCGCGAAAAGGCCGAGAAGATGAAGATCTGGGATGAGGTCGAGAAGGCCTACATCGAGCGCAAGGTCGTCATCGGCCGCGTGATCGAGCGCATCAAGGGTGGGCTCGCCGTCGATATCGGTGTCCGTGCGTTCCTCCCCGGGTCGCAGATCGACGTCCGGCCCGTCCGCAACCTCGACGCGCTTCGCGGCCAGGAGCTGCGGATGCGGGTCATCAAGGTGAACAAGAAACGCGGCAACATCGTGCTCTCGCGCAAGGTGCTTCTCGAAGAAGAGAACGCGGAAAAGAAGAAGCACACGCTCGACACGCTCGCCGAGGGCAAGGTCCTCCGCGGTGTGGTCAAGAACATCACCGATTACGGTGCGTTCATCGACCTGGGCGGCATCGACGGCCTGCTGCACATCACGGACATGTCCTGGGGCCGCGTCACCCATCCTTCCGAGCTGTTCAAGGTCAACGACGAGATCGATGTCATCGTTCTCAAGTACGACCCTGCCACCGAGCGTGTCTCGCTCGGCCACAAGCAGCTGATGAACGATCCGTGGTCGAATGTGACCGACCGCTACCCGGTGGGCGCGCGGATGAGCGGCAAGGTGGTCAGCCTGACTGACTACGGCGCATTCGTCGAGCTCGAGGCGGGCGTCGAAGGCCTGATCCACGTCAGCGAGATGTCGTGGAGCAAGCGGGTAAAGCACCCGTCGAAGGTGCTGAACGTCGGCGACTCGGTCGAGGCGATGGTGCTTGGTGTGGACCCCGGCGCGCGCCGCATTTCGCTCGGCCTCAAGCAGGTCGAGAGTAATCCCTGGCACGAGCTGTCGGAGAAGTATCCGATCGGCACGACGATCAACGGCAAGGTCCGCAATCTGACCGAGTTCGGTGCGTTCGTCGAAGTCGAGGAAGGGATCGACGGACTGATCCACATCTCGGATATGTCGTGGAGCAAGCGTCTGAAGCACCCCTCCGAGGTGTTGAAGAAGGGCGACGACGTCCACGCGATGGTGCTCAATATCGACGCCGAGAACCAGCGGCTGTCGCTCGGGCTGAAGCAGCTCCAGACCGATGTGTGGGACGAGTTCTTCTCGCAGCACAACGTCGGCGATACCGTCGAAGGCAAGGTTGTCCGTCTGACCAACTTCGGCGCCTTCGTCGAACTGGTGGAAGGGATCGAGGGACTGATCCACGTCTCCGAGTTCGACGACTCGCAGCAGGCGGGCAAGGAAGGGAAGCTCGATCTTCAGGTGGGCGAAAGCTACCAGATGAAGATCATCAAGCTGATCCCGGCCGAGCGAAAAATCGGTCTCAGTATTCGTGCGCTGAAGAACGACGAGTTCAGGGCCGATTGGGAAGCCTATACCGAGATGACCGGTCGTCCGGAAACGACGTTGGGCGACCACTTCAAGAGGCAGCAGTGAGCGCGTGCGGTGTGCGACGTGCTGGGTACGACGTGCACCTCGCACCGGCACGCCGCACTTAGTACGCCGCACCTCGCACTTAGCACGCCGCACCTCGCACGTCGCAACGTCGCACGTGTTTGAAAGGCCTCCTATGACCAACGGCAGCATGACGAAAGCGGAGCTCGTCGAGGAAGTCTCGAAGGTCTCCGACCTCACGAAGAAGCATTCCGAGGTCATCGTCGACACCGTGTTCAAGAGCATCATCGATGCGCTGCACCGTGGCGAGAAGATCGAGCTGCGGGGTTTCGGCAGTTTCCGCCTGCGGCGACGCGAGCCGCGCAAGGGTCGGAACCCCAAGACCGGGGACAAGGTGGACGTGCCGCCGAAGAAGGTCCCGTACTTCAAACCCGGCAAGGAACTCAAGGACCTGATCAACCGTGAGCCCGAGGTTGCTCCGACGGCGCCGCCAGTGCCGACCATTCCGTCGGGAACCGATCTGGCGGGGGTCTAGGCAATGCTGAATGGTGAATGCTGAAGTAAGGGGCAATTTAAACTTCAGCAATACTTCACCATTCAGCATTCAGCATTGTATGGAACGCCTCTGGACCCCGTGGCGGCTCGCCTACGTCAGCGGGGGCGAGTCGGCCGGCTGTGTGTTCTGCCACGCCCTCGCCGATCCTGCCGCGGCGCCGCTCATCCTGTTTCGCGGCGCCACCTGCTTCGTCATCCTGAACCTCTTCCCCTACAACAACGCGCACCTCCTGATCGTGCCCACGCGACACGTGGCGACGCTCGCGGAGGCTGGTCCCGCGGAGCTTGCCGAGCTCATCGCCCTCACTCGGACCGCCGAGATCGCCATCACCGAGGCGTACGCTCCGCACGGCATGAACATGGGGATCAACCTGGGCAAACCCGCCGGCGCCGGTGTGCCGGGGCATCTCCATATGCATGTGGTGCCGAGATGGAACGGCGACACCAACTTCATGACCGTGATCGGCCAGACCCGAGTGCTGCCCGAAGAGCTGCCGCAGAGCGCGGAGAAACTCCGGCCTATTTTTGAGCGTTTGTCTCGCTGAACTGACTGACGGTTCCCAACACCAAGTCCACCAAGGCCACGCGGAACACGAAGGAGAGGTCCTCTGGTCTTGCTCGTCGTCGTGCGCCTTGTGTGCTTAGCGCTGGGTTGTGTTATGTACCGTGATCGACCCTTGATTGCGTGAGACGGAAAGCGAGCCAGGCCGGATGATTCTCGAGCTCACCGACGAGCAGAAAGCCTTTCAACAGCGGATCGCGGCGTTCGCGGCAGAGCACGTCGCGGCCCGCGCGGCCGCGATCGACGAGAGTGGTGACTTCCCTCGTGAGCTCGTCCAGGCCGCGGCGACGGAGGGTTTGCTCGGCGTTACCATTCCGACGTCGTGGGGCGGGGCCGGGCTGGACTACGTGAGCTACGCGATCGCGATCGAAGCGGTGGCGCGCGCGAGCGCGGTCCTTGCAGTCATCGCCGCCGTGAACAACTCCCTGGTCGCGGAGCCGATCGAGCGATTCGGGAGCGACACGCAGAAACAGGCGTGGCTGAAGCGCCTCGTGTCCGGGGAAGCGCTCGGGGCGTTTGCGCTGTCCGAAGAACACGCCGGTTCGGACGCCGCGAACCAGCAGACGGTGGCGCGACTCGACGAACGCGGCTACGTGCTGAGCGGCCGCAAGGTCTGGGTTGCAAACGCCGCCGCCGCGGACATCGTCATCGTCTTCGCCGCCACCCAGCCGGTCGCGGCGGGACGTGGCATCACGGCGTTCCTGGTTCCGATCGACACGCCGGGGTTGACCCGGGTCGCGACCGCCGACTCCCTCGGGGTGCGCGGTCTGGGGTGCATGGACCTGGAGCTCCAGGACGTCCGGGTGGATGCCGATGCGCTGCTCGGATCCCCGGGCGAGGGCTTTCACATTGCCATGTGGGCGCTGGATGGCGGGCGGGTCGCGATCGCGGCCCAGGCGCTGGGGGTCGGGGCCGCCGCGCTGCACGAGGCGCTCGATTACGCCCGGGGGCGCGAAGTGTTCGGCCAGCCGATCGCGAATTACCAGGCGATCCAGTGGATGCTGGCGGATGCCGCTACCGACCTCGAGGCGGCGCGCATGCTGACCTACAAGGCCGCCGACGCGAGGCAGCGACAGGCTCGAGCGACCGTGGAAGCGTCGATGGCGAAGCTGTTCGCGTCCGAGGCCGCCCACCGCGCGGCCGACAAGGCGATGCAGATCCTGGCGTCGAAGGGATACCGCCGGGGCTCGGTGGTGGAACGGCTGTTCCGGGATGTTCGGGCGACGGAGATCTACCAGGGCACCTCCGAAGTCCAGCGGATGGTCATCGCGGCGCACGTCATCTCCTGAACGGCTCGTCCTTTCCGGCCCCACCGCCGGAGCCGTTCTTGCTCTGATGAAACGCAATGGTGCGTCTGGAGGGACGAGATGGAACAAACGACATACGCTTCCCGGCTGCGGTACCTGGACGCCGACGATGTGGACGACTCGGTCGTCGACTTCACCGGCCTTGACGTTCGCGGCGTTGACGGCTCCAGTCTCGGAGACCTCGACGGCTTCCTCGTCGATGCCACCTCCGGGCGTGTGCTTTACACAGTGGTGGACTCCAGGGGCTGGTTCACCTCCCGCCGGGTCCTGGTGCCGATCGGGCATGCCACCGTCGACCGCCAGAAGGGCGCCTTGTGTCTGGACGTCGCGCGCGAGACGCTGCGCAACTATCCGGCCTTCGACGAAAGCCGATTCCGCGAGTTCTCGGATGAGGACTTCAGAACCTACGAGCAGCGGATGGCGGAGGCGTGCTGTCCCGACGATCTGGACGAGACCAGCGCGGCGACCGATGCGGCCCGGCGGCATTTCACGCAGCCGGCCTGGTGGACCGCCGGCGCCTACAGCGTCGACCGACTCAGGCCGGTGGAGTCGCGTCCGTATCGCGGCGAATCAACCAAAGACTGACGCCCGCACGTCGCACGTCGCACGTCGCACGTGAACACCTCACCCCAACAGCTGCTTGGCGATCGTCTGAAGCTGCAGGTTCGAGGTGCCTTCGTAGATCTGCCCGATCTTGGCGTCGCGGAAGAATTTCTCGACCGGGTACTCCTTCACGAAACCGTTCCCGCCGAACAGGTTGACCGCGAGCGACGAGACACGCTCCGCGACTTCCGATGACAGGATCTTGCAGATCGCAGCTTCGGTGAGAAACGGCTTGCCCACGTCGCGCAGTCGGGCGGCGTTGTACACCGACAGGGTCGCGGCTTCGACCTCGACGGCCGCCCGGGCGATCTGGTGCTGGACGGCCTGGAATTCGGCGAGAGCTTTGCCGAACTGTTTTCGTTCCTTGGTGTACTTGATCGTCGCGTCCAGGGCGCCCTTGGCAAGCCCGATCATCTGGGCGCCGATGCCGATCCGCCCTTCATTCAGGGTTTCGATCGCAGTCTTGTAGCCTTTCCCGATTTCCCCGAGGACGTTGGCCTTCGGCACGCGGCAATCCTCGAGGATGAGCTCGCAGGTGCTGCTGGCGCGAATGCCGAGCTTGTCTTCCTTCTTGCCGACTGTGAATCCGGGCATGCCCCGTTCGACCACAAGGGCCGTGATGCCCCGGTAGCCGGCCTCGGGGTTGATGGTCGCAAAGACGAGGAAGATGTCCGCCTCGTTGCCGTTGGTGATCCAGAGCTTGCGTCCGCTGATCACGAAGACGTCTCCGTCCTCACGCGCACGGGTGGTCAGCGCGAAGGCGTCGCTGCCCGAGCCTGCTTCTGAGAGCGCGTAGGCGCCGACCGTGTCGGCGGCGAGCCTCGGAAGATACCGGGTCTTGATCTCGTCGCTGCCCCAGCGAGTAAACGCGTTGATGACGAGGGTGTTCTGCACGTCAACGAGCACACCGATCGACGGATCGACCCGGGATAGCTCTTCCACAGCGAGGATGGAGTGGAAAAACGTGCCGCCCGATCCCCCGTAACTCTCCGGAATCTCGATCCCCATCACGCCGAGCTCGAACAACTGCGTCACCAGCCCCTTCGGGATCTTGGCGTGCTCGTCCATCTCCCGGACCAGCGGTCGCACCCGTGCGTTGGCGAACCCGCGAACGCTGTCGCGAAAGATCTGTTCGTCCTCGGCGAGCACGGTCAAGGGTTGGGGACTGCTGGCGGTGTCCTGGGTCACGGTCACGCTCCTGTCGGGTGTGAGAACCTCAGAATGTTATCATTCCGGTGAGGCCGCTCCCTCTAACGGAACGTCTAAATGCTTATGCGCGCACCACTTATCCGGCTCGTTGCCACCGTTGGACTGGCCGCGGCATCGCTGCAGACACCCGCCAGGGCCCAGCAGCAACCGCCCCCTGCCACGCCGCCACCGGCCCAGCAGCCTCCGGCCCAACCGCCGGCGCAGGATCCGCAGAAGCCGCCGACTTTCAAGACCGGCATCAACTTCGTTCGGGTGGACGTGATCGTCAGCGACAAGAACGGAAACCCCATTCTGGACCTGAAGCCCGAGGAGTTCTCGGTCTCCGAGGACAACAAGCCGCAGAAGATCGAACAGTTCGAAGTGGTGAAGATCGATCCGCTGGACCAGGTGCAGGGGCCGACCAACGGCGAGATCCGGAGCCGCGAAGACGAGGAGCGCGAAGCGGCGCGCCCGGAAGTGCGGATGTTCGTCATCCTGTTCGACGACTACCATGTCCGTCGCGGCAACGACATGGCGGTCCGCAAGCCGCTCATCGATTTCATGCAGAACCAGCTCGCGCCGGCCGACATGGTCGCGATCATGTACCCGCTGACCCCGGTGGACGACATTTCGTTCACCCGCAGCCAGTCGAGACTGATATCGGCGATCGAGCGCTTCGAGGGCCGCAAGTTCAATTACACGCCGCGCAACCCGTTCGAGGAGCAGTACTCCTACTACCCGGCGGCGACGGTGGAACGGATCCGCAATCAGATCACGATGAGTGCGTTGAAAGCCGCCGCCATCCGCATGGGCGGGCTGCGCGAGGGACGCAAGTCGATCATCTTCGTCAGCGAAGGCTTGACCTCGTCGCTGCCCCCGCAGCTGGCCGATCCGGTCGCCGGCTATCCCGGACTCAACAACCCGAACCGGAACAATCCGAACGCCCAGAACGACGACCGCTATGCCTGGGCGAGCAACGTCGACATGCTCAACGACATGCGCGACGTCTTCCAGACGGTCAACACGCAGAACACGTCGATCTATTCGGTGGATCCGCGGGGACTCGCCGTCTTCGAGTACGGGATCAACGAAAGCGTCGGCCTGCAGCAGGACTCGGTCGGCCTCAAGTCGTCGCTCGACTCCCTGCACACGCTGTCGAACAACACCGACGGTCGTGCGATCGTGAATCGGAACGACCTGGCCACCGGGATGAAGCAGATCATGCGCGACTCGAGTGGCTACTACCTGCTCGGGTACACCTCGTCCCGCGCGCCGACCGATGGCAAGTTTCACGAGATCAAGGTGAACGTGACGCGCCGTGGCGTGTCGGTCCGCGCCCGGCGGGGCTACTGGGCCCTGACCAAGGAAGACATCGCGCGAGTGCTGGCGCCGCCCAGGCCCGAGGCGCCGGCCGCGGTGTCCAAGGCGTTGACCTCGCTTGCCGAGCCCCCCGGTGGTCGACCGGCGAGATTCTGGATCGGCACCGGGCGCGGCGAGAACGGCATGGCTCGCGTGACCTTCGTGTGGGAGCCGGGGATCGTCGAAGGGAACCGTCGTGAGCTGGCGCCGGCGTCCCGGGTGCAGCTCACCGCCGTGGCCCCCGACGGACGGCCGCTGTTCCGGGGCCGGGTCCCCGAAGACGCTCCAACCGCCGCGGCAGCCGAGGCGGGCGGGAGCGTGACCTTCACCGTACCGCCAGGGCAGCTCCAGATGCGGATGACGGTCGAGGGCGGCAAGGGCGAGGTGCTCGACTCCTCGGTCCGTGAGCTCACCGTGCCCGACTACACCCAGGTGCAGGTGTCGTTCGGCACCCCGCGCGTCTACCGCGCGCGCACGGCCCGCGACGTCCAGGAAATCCGGACCAGCGTCACCGCGATCCCGGCAGCGGACCGTCAGTTCAGCCGCGCCGAGCGGCTTTTCGTGCGGATCGAGGCCTACGCTCCCGGCGGCGTGGCTCCGACGGTGACCGGCAGGTTGCTGAATCGGGGAGGGGCGGCGATGTCCGAGTTGGTCTTCAAGGCGGCGGCCGATGGGCTCTTCGAAATTGAGCTGCCGCTGTCGGCGCTCGCGGCCGGCGAGTACCTGATCGAGTTCAACGCGAAGACCCAATCGGGGACCGCCCAGGAAACCATCGCGTTCCGGGTCGGGCGTTGATAACGTGCGACGTGCGACGTGCGACGTGCAATGGGCTCTTGACGTCAATCGCGTCGCACGCGTATAGTTTCGCCCGAGCGATGTTCCAGACGACGAAACACATGGCCGATCGAAAGCGGGTCAAGCGACCCTGCAGGTCGGTGGTGTGCCCGCGTCTGTGAACTGAATCCCCAACTTCACGGCACCAGAGCAACCCGTCGACCTGAGCACCAGGGCGGCGGGTTTTTTCTTTTGGAGCCACGGTTTACGCCACGGTCTGAAGCCACGGTTCAACACGGTTCAACACGGTCAACACTTGCAACACGGTTCAAACATAGTCATCAGGACGGACGCGTGACACCAGCGATCGAAGTCGGAGTAATCGGCGCCACCGGTATGGTAGGGCAGCAGTTTCTGCGGCTGCTCGAAGGCCACCCCCAATTTCGGCCAGTGTGGCTGGCCGCGAGCGAGCGCTCTGAAGGGCGCCTGTACCGGGAGGCGGCAACCTGGCGGCTGGGTGGCGAGCCGCCGTCAATCACCGAGGGTGCGCGCATCGAAGCCTGCACGCCGGGGCGGGGTCCCAGGCTTGTCTTCTCGGCCCTGGACGCTGCCGCGGCGGATGATCTCGAACCTGCCTTCGCGGCAGCGGGTCACCTCGTCGTGAGCAATGCACGCAGCTTCCGCTTGATGGACGACGTGCCTCTGCTGATTCCTGAGATCAATCCCGATCACCTCGCACTTATCGAGGTTCAACGGCGTGCCCGCTCCTGGACCGGGGCGATTGTCACGAATCCGAACTGTTCCACCGTGGTTCTGGCAATGGCTCTCGCGCCGTTGCGTCCGTTCGGGATCAAGGCGGTGTTGACGACGACTCTCCAGGCGGTTTCCGGGGCTGGTTATCCGGGTGTGCCCTCGTTCGATATCGTCGGCAACGTCATCCCTGGCATAGGCGGCGGCGAGGAGGAGAAAATCGAATCGGAAGCGAATAAGATTCTTGGCGCTCTGGCGGATGGACGGGTCACGCCTCACGCCGCGGTCGTCAGCGCGCACACCAACCGCGTGCCAGTCATCGACGGCCACACCTTGACGGTGTCGGTGTCGCTCGACGCTGCGACATCGGTGGAAGAGGTCGTTCGTGCGATGCGCGGCTGGCGCGGCCGCCCGCAGGAACTGGGACTGCACAGTGCACCGTCAGCGCCGCTGGAGGTGCTGGACCAGCCGTTCCGGCCCCAGCCGAGGCTCGATGCGGATCGCGGGCGCGGCATGACGGTGAGCATCGGCCGCGTGCGGCCTTGCCCGGTCCTCGGCACCAAGTTCGTCGCCCTCGGACACAACACGGTGAGAGGCGCCGCTGGGGCCGCCATTCTGAACGCCGAGCTCATGCTGGCCGAGGGCTGGCTGGAGAGTCGGTGATCGGGCCCGTCGTCATGAAGTTTGGCGGCACCTCCGTAGGGGGCGCTACCGCAATGTTGCAGGTGGCGCGCATCGTGTCCCGCACCACGGGCGACCGGGTTGTCGTCGTCTCGGCGATGTCCGGGGTGACGGACGCATTGCTCGCGGCTGGTGCCGCGGCCTGTAGCGGGGACGCGGGCGATGTTGCGGCGCGGGTCGCTTTCCTCGAAGCGCGCCACCGCGCGGCCGTTGACGCGCTGTTTCCATCCGGGACGGCGGCTCGCGAGCTGTGGACCGACATCGCCGTCCACCTCGAGGATCTGCGAGCGGTCCTCCGATCGGCGGCCGTGTTGCGGGAAGTGACTCCTCGTGGACTGGACCGCGTGGCTGCCGTCGGCGAGTTGCTGTCCAGCCGCATCATTGCTGCGCTGCTCGGCAGCCAGGGCATCGCGGCCCGATGGGTCGACGCGCGATGTGCAGTGCTCACCGACGCGAACTTCGGTGCGGCACAGCCGCTGGCCGAGCGCACGCACCTCGCGATCTCGCGTGAAATGCGGCCGGTGCTGGCGACCGACGAGATCCCGGTGGTTGGCGGGTTCGTCGGTGCCACAGAAGCAGGCGTCACGACCACCTTGGGCCGTGGTGGATCGGACTACTCGGCCGCGCTCATCGGCGAGGCTCTCGAGGCGTGCGAGATCCAGATCTGGACCGATGTCGATGGCATGTTGACCGCCGATCCACGGGTCGTGGCCGACGCACAGCCGGTTGCCCACCTGTCGTTCGACGAGGCGTCCGAGCTGGCGTACTTCGGGGCGAAGGTTCTCCATCCGAGCACGATCATTCCGGCGATCGCACGAAATATTCCGGTTCGCATCCTGAACACGGCCAGGCCGGAGAATCCCGGCAGCGTGATCACGGCCCGGAGATCACCCGGGTTCCGACCTCTTGCGGCGATCGCCTGCAAGCGCCACGTCACCGTTGTCAATGTGACGTCGACCCGCATGCTGCTGGCGCACGGATTTCTTCGCCGCGTGTTCGAGGTATTCGAACGACACGCCACCTCGGTCGATGTCGTGACGACCTCGGAGATCAGCGTGTCGATGACCCTGGACGACGATCGGCGGATCGCAGCTATCGAGCGGGACCTCGCCGAGTTCGCGACCGTGCAGGTAGAGCGCGAGTTGGCGATCGTCAGCGCCGTAGGCGACAACCTGCGGGCGGATCCGGCGCTGGCCGTGAGCGTCATCGCCGCGTTCGGCCGGCTGCCGTTGCGCATGGTGTCCCAGGCAGCATCACGGCGGAACGTGACGGTCGTGCTCGATGATGCCGACGTCGCGGCCGCGATGTCCAGGCTGCACGCTGAGTTTTTCTCTACCGTCGGAGTGGAGCGGTGAGCCCTCAGCTGCGCGTGCTACTCGTCGGTCATGGACGGATGGGCAGGATGGTCGCGGCGGTCGCGAGTGGCTACGACGTCGAGATCACGGGCGTTGTGACCAGCGGCAATGC
>JACDBQ010000094.1 GCA_013694845.1 Acidobacteriota bacterium | reverse complement strand
TTCACGAGGAGATGCGATGCACCTCGCAGTTGCCCGCCAGCGCAGCCTGATCGACCTGTTGCGCGATCGTGCCGCGACCCAGGCGGAGGATTGCGCTTACACGTTCCTCGACGATGGCGAGACGCCGGGTCCGTCCCTGACGTGGAGGGCTCTCGAGGGGCGGAGCCGCGCCATCGCGGCCGCGATCACTCGCCGCGCAGATCCCGGTGCGCGCGTGCTCGTGATGTTCCCGCCCTCGCTCGACTTCGTACCCGCGTTCTTCGGCGTCCTCTACGCGGGCGCGATCGCGGTGCCTGCCTATCCGCCCACCGGATCGCGCGCCGATTGCACGATCGGCCGTCTCCGCGGCATGGTGTCGGACGCCGGGGTCACGCTCGTGCTGGCCCCGTCATCGCTCATCGCCCGCGCGTCGATGCTGCAAGTCGCCATCCCCGAGCTGAGCGTTGCGACGTGGCTCGACCCGGCGACGGTGCAGGACGATGAGGCGGACGACTGGCGCTTGACGCCGTCCGACCGTGATCCGATCGCCTTTCTGCAGTACACATCGGGCTCGACGTCCGCTCCCCGCGGCGTCACCGTGAGTCACGGCAACCTGCTGCACAACCTCGAGCAGACACACCGCCAGGCGGGGTATGACGACGACAGCGTCTCTCTCTCCTGGCTCCCCGTCAACCACGACATGGGTCTGATCAACGGCGTGCTGCAACCGGTCTTCAGTGGGTGCCCCGCCCATCTCATGGCGCCGGCCGCCTTTCTGCAGCGGCCGGCGCGGTGGCTCCACGCCATCTCGCGCCTGGGAGCCACCCACAGCGGCGGCCCGAACTTCGCCTACGACCTGTGTGTCAGGCGCGTCACCGAGGATGATGCGGCGGCGTTGGATCTGGGATCCTGGCGAGTCGCCTACAACGGGTCCGAGCCCGTGCGCCGGTCCACCCTCGAGAGCTTCCAGCGGACCTTTGGTGCGCGCGGGTTCCGCTGGGAGTCGTTCAGCCCGGCCTACGGGCTTGCCGAGTCCACACTGCTGGTCGCGAGCATCCCGGCCGGCATGGCCCCTGTCCTGCGCGGCGACGCCGTGGCATCCGGGCTGCTGGACGGCGAGTCGAACGTGCAGATCGTCGATCCCTCCACCCTGACCCAGGTCGCGGCAGGGGAGGTCGGCGAAATCTGGGTGTCCGGGCGCAGCGTCGCTTCCGGATACTGGAACCAGCACCCCGACACGGTCGAGACATTCCAGGCGCGCACCGCCGACGGACGCGGGCCCTTCCTCCGCACAGGTGATCTTGGCTTCGTCGAAAACGGTTGCCTGTTTGTCACCGGACGCCTGAAGGACGTTCTCATCGTCCGCGGCATGAAGCACTATCCGCAGGACCTCGAGGCCACGGCCGAGCGCGCACACCCCGCGGTCCGAGCCGGCTGTTGCGCCGCGTTTGCCCTCGAGGCGGGGGACGAAGAGAAGATCGCGATCGTTGCCGAGATCGACGTCCGCGAGCACCCACGGGGGAATGCGCACGACCTGTCGCAGGTGATGGCCTCTATCCGCCTTGCGGTTGCGTCCACCCATCACGTTGCCCCACACAGCGTCGCCCTGGTGTCGGCCGGATCCATCCCCAAGACGACCAGTGGGAAGCTGCAGCGGTTTCTGTGTCGGAACGCGCTGGTCGACGGCGCCTTCCAGCCGATCGCGTCGTGGCGTGAGGACGGTGCGCCAGTGGAACGGGTCGCCTCGTGAGTGTCGCGATCTCGTCCGTCGACGTCGAATCGACAGTCGCGGCGGTCGCCAGGCGCTGCCTCCGGTCAGGTCATTCGTTCGATCTGGACACACCGTTCGCCCTGCTCGGACTGGACTCGCTGGGCACGATCGAGATGGCCGCCGCCCTCGAGGAGGCGATTGGCTGCGAGCTGCCCGCCGAGCTGGTGCTCGAATGCGGCAACGGCCTCGGCCTCGCTTCACGGATTGCGGAGCTTCAGGCGACGACGCCAGCATCCACTGTCCACGATCCTTTCGATCAGATGTTCCTGGACGCCGTCCTGCCAGGGGATGTGCGGCCGGTCGGTCCGGTGGCGGCGTCGACTGACCTGCGGCACTCCAGGCGTATCCTACTGACCGGTGCAACGGGATTCCTCGGCAGCGCTCTGCTGGAGGAGCTCCTGGCAACGTCCAACGCCGAGGTCGTCTGCCTCGTTCGCGGATCCCTGCCGCCGACGCGAGACAGGGTGCGCGTGATTGCCGGGAACTTGTCGCATCCGCACCTCGGTCTCGAGGAGTCGGCCCTCGCAACGATGTCGACCGATATCGACGCGATCGTTCATTGCGGTGCGGCGGTGAACTGGGTGTATTCGTACTCGGCCCTCCGGGCCGCGAACGTTCTCGGCACCGTGGAGCTCCTGCGGCTGGCGTGCCGCCGGAATATCCCGTTCCACTTCATCTCGAGTCTGTCGGTCTGCTATTCGAGCAGGGGCCCGGGCACGGCCGACGAACACTACGACCCGTTGCCGCACCTGCGGGGCGTGCAACTCGGGTACGCACAAACGAAGGTGATCGCGGAAGCGCTCGTAGCCGAAGCGGCACGGCGCGGACTCGCGACCCGGATCTACCGGCCTTCGCTGATTTCTGGCGAGAGCGCGGGAAGCGCGTACAACCGCGACGACCTCATTTCGACGCTGATCCGAGGCTGCGTGCAGATGGGATCGGCCCCGGACCTCGACTGGAAGCTCGATTGCGAGCCGGTGGATGCCGTCGCACGCGCGATCGTGCGCCTTTCGGCAGACGAGGGACCGGTCTTCCACCTCGGACACGAGAAACCTCGCCACTGGCGGGAGTGCGCACTGTGGATGCGGATGTACGGCTATCCTGTCCGGCTCGTGCCGTACCACACGTGGCTGCGTCAGCTCGGTCGAGAGACCGCACCATCGGCTGAAGGGTCGTCCACCCATCCGCTCCGTCCGCTCCGAACATTCTTCCTCGACCGGCATCGCGACTCGCATGGATTGACCCTGCCGGAACTGTATGAAGACGGCCGGCGCACGCGCGCTGAGGGCTCGATGACGCAACGGCTGCGCGAGGGTCACGATGTACTCTCGCCTTCCCTCGACGCAACGCTGCTCGATTGTTACTTCACTGCCTTTCGGGCCAAAGGCGATCTGCCTTCACCGCCGCTGAACCGCGTGGGCCGTTGCAGCGCGGAAGGGTCACTGCGGCTGACCCCCGACCTTCTGACCCGGGTTTTGAATCGACCTGTCTCACACGTCCGTCTGCTCGACGCCGGCTCGGATCACAGCATCGTTGGAGAATTGACGGCCTGGCGCTCGAAGCGACCGGCCGGCCTCTTCCGAATGCACGTCGATATCGAAGACGGGACCACCATCGACCTCCGCCTGAAAGTGAAGGCCGAAGATGCGGACGTGGTGGCGGTCGGCGAATCGCTGGCGAATCTGCTCGACCGCGAGCTCGGGGACGCCTACGCCCGATGGAGCCACTGCATCGGCTTCGCCGCATCCCATCACCGCGAGATCGCCATCTACCAGCAGTCGGACGCACGATTCACCCGGCATGCACCCGCTCTGCTCGGTTCCGTCGCCGATGACCACAGCCGGACGTGGGTGCTGGCACTCGAGAACCTGCGTAATGCCACGCTGCTGGACTCTGCGGGCCGCCCGGGACTCTGGACGCCGGAGAACATCGCCACCGCGATCGACGGACTCGCCGCCCTTCAGGGGATCTGGCACGGCCGGGAAGCGGACCTTCGCGCGCAGCCGTGGATCGGCTCCGTGCAAACAGCTGGGCGCATGGGTGAGATGACGGAACTGTGGTCCGCCCTCGCCCGGCACGCAGCTCCCGCGTTCTCCGCGTGGGCGGACCCCGAGATTGGAACGCTCCAGCAAAAACTGATTACGAGCGTGCGTGACTGGTGGTCCGACCTCGAGGCGCCTCCGCGGACCTTGATCCACAACGACTTCAACCCGCGCAACGTCTGCATTCGTGGCCGACGTCTCTGCGCCTACGACTGGGAGCTCGCAACGCTCGGCGCGCCCCAGCACGACCTGGCCGAGTTCCTGTGCTTCGTCCTCTCGCCCGGCGCGTCCGCAGGCGAGGTCCAGCACTGGATGGAGCATCATCGTTCGGCGCTCGAGCGCGAGACCGGCACGGCCATCGACCGGGAGCAGTGGCGTCGCGGGTTCCGCGCCTGTGTGTACGACCTGATGGTCAATCGTCTGCCAACCTACGCACTGGTTCACCGTGTTCGGCGCCAGGCGTTTCTGCCGCGGGTGCTGCAGACCTGGCGGCGGCTCTACGAGCTCTTTCCGCTGGAGCAGGGCTGATGACAAGTCCGCTGGCCGGCTTCCATCGTGCGAACACACTGACCTACGTCTCGCTCCTGTGTGCGATCGGCGCCATCGCCGGAGCGGTTCATGGCCGCGGGTCCGTAGCCGGCGCCCTGATCGCGGCCGCGGTTATCGCCGACACGTTCGATGGAAAGTTCGCGCGATCTTTCAAACGCACCGGGACCGAGCGAGCGCTGGGCGCGCAACTCGACAGCCTGTCGGACGCGATCGCGTTCGGCGCCGCGCCGTGTGTCTGCATGATGCTGATCGGGCCGTCGCGTCCGGGCTGGGCGGAGCTGGCCTGGTGGGCGGGGTTCGCCGCGTTTTCCATCTGCGCAATCACGCGCCTGGCGTTTTACAACGTCAGCACGGACGCGGCTTCAGGTTTCGTCGGTCTTCCGGTCCCCGTCGCGGCCCTGATCTGGTCCACAGCCGTGCTCGTGAGCCCGGCGCCGCTGACCTCATCACTCCTGCTGCTCGCAACCGCCGGTGCGATGGTACTGCCGATGCGCATCCCCCGGCCGGCGGGCCTCGCACTGGCCGCCTTCGTGATCTGGCCTCTCCTGGTGATCGCTGCTTTCGCGCTTCGCGGGGCGTAGCGGGGGCGGGATGCGGGATCCGGGGATCAGGGACCAGGGATCCGGACCCCGCACCCCGCACCCCGCATCCCGTATCCCGCACCCCTACCTCCCCACCCGGATCGCGAGATGCCCCGACGCCGGCTTTCCGCCCACCGTCCCGCTGACCTCGATGATGTAATCGCCCGCGGTCAGCGGCGCGAGGTTCAGGTCGGCGACGAGAAACGCCAGTCCGCTCTCCTGGAGATCGCCGAGCGCGACGGCCAATCCGAGTGGCACGCCGTCCCTCCCGAGAATGCGAGCTCGCCGGTTTTCGATGCCGCCCGACAGCGGCCAACGGACCTGGATCCGCTCAGTGCGTCGAAACTGGACCGAACCAGCCGGCCGCGGTGTCGTCGGGGTGGCGAGCCGGAAGATGAGCGGATCTCCCAGGGGTGAACCCGGTCTCGCAACGGTCACGCCGTCCTGCGCGTCCCCTTCGGTTTCGCTGCGCAGACGTATGGCCGCACTGAACGGCCCGGCCGCGCCTTTCAGCGGAATGCGCACGACGACGGCGCGAGCGCCTGGATCGAGGCGCCCGCGCGCCGTGGTCATGATCTCGCCGAAGGAGCCCGTGAGAACGACCTGTACCTCGCCGCCGTCCTTCCAGCGACCCGCTTCCACCTGGGGTGCCGTCACCTCGGAGGTCAGAAGCAGTTCGTCGCCCAGGATAGTGCCACGCGTGTGCAGTACGGCGCCCGGGCGCAGTCGCATCAGTTCACCCAGTGCCGAATCCGCCGGGGTCACCACGGGAGCCGCCACCGGCGCATTCGACGCTGCGCGCAACGTCGCCATCTCGGCCTCCGTGGGAGCGCGATACTCACGCCGCGCTCGAACCGCCGACTTGCTGCCCTTCAGACGAACCGTGATCTTCCTGACGCGGCCGTCCGCCTTGGTGTTGATCGGGTAGTAACCCAGGATGTAACTCGCGGACAGGTCGTCGCCGATCCTCGTGGCGCCACCCGTGAGATCGTTGGTGTTGACGACGGCGATGCCGTCGGTGTTGTTGCTGAGCGTCAGGAGGCTGTCGACCTGCGCCCGGTCTTCAAAGGCCGACAGACCGCTCGGTTTGATCGAATAGAAGGTCACGTTCGACTGGCGGGCGACCTGCAGCAGATCGCGCATCCGTTGCTGAAAGTCCATGTCTCCGAGGCGCTGCAGCTGCTCCTCGCAAACGCGAGGATCGATCTCTCCCTTACGGGTACGCCCCATCGTGAGCTTGCCGGCATCGGTGACCCCGACTGAGGGCATCCGCGGTCGGCTTCCAGACCGCAGCCACGCCGCGCGCCCCGGCAACGTCCAGCCGTTCGAAACGAGCAGGATGTTCTTTCGCTCTTCACGGATGTTCGCGAGCGTCGTCATGACCCCTTCGAGATCGTTGAAGACTTCGTCAACTCGCCGGCGTCGCACGAGCTCGGCGGCGATCGCCGGGTCGGGGAAGCAGGCGGCGAGGGTCAGGTCTTCTTCGTCTTCGGTCACCCGTCCGCCTCGACCCCAATCCCAGTACTTGGTCAGCTGTTCTTCGATGAACTGGGTTTTCTGGCCGAGCATCAGATCGTTGACGCTGTGACGGGTTGTCAGCACGCCGAACAGATCCCGCGGACCGAGCACGCGATTGATGAAATCGATCAGCGGTACACGGACGGCATGCGAGCCGGCGACCTCCACATGAAGGTTGTCGAGATAGATGACGAACACGCGGTAGGAGGGATCTGCCGCAAGCTGGAACCCTTCTCGCTGCGAGTTCGGATCGCGCCGCTCGTCGAGCGCGGCGTTCCGTTCGTAGGTCACGAACTGGAACGATTCGACCTTCTGTGGTACACCATCTTCGAGCACTTCAAAATCGTCCGCGGTCAGCCCTTCGATGATCTTGCCGTCGCGCGAGGGGTATGCGTCCACCCGGACGAGACTCGTACCCGTTCGGAAGACGGGACGCTGTGGATCCTGCCGTGCGCGGACGGAATCCAGGGAGCCGACGGTCAGCAGGACCGTGGCGGCGAGCACTCGAAGTAATCGACGTCGGGTAGATACAGGCATGTTGTCCTAGGGCAGCAGCTGATATTAAAGCAGCAGCTGATAATAGATCAGAGGCACGCCCCGATAGGAGATCCGGCCAACTTCCGCGAACCCGCACTTCTGATAAAACCGTCCCGCGCCGGCCGCATGGTCGTACGCGTCCAGGCGAATGGCATCCTTCTGCCACCCTCGTGCCACGTTGACCGCGGCCTCCAGCAGCTGCCGGCCGGCCCCCTGCCGCTGAGTACCGGGCAGCACCGCCATGTCGACCAGGTAGAGAGGGTTTGCCGATGGAGCGAAGTAGGCCGCGTCGATTGCCCAGGGCCTCTTCGTGGCGAGTCGAAGCGTCGCGACGACGGTGTCCCCCTCGCGCGCGATCAGCACGCGCGACGAGGTGATGCCGCGCAAGGCACTGGGCGTGGTGGTGAAGCCGGACCAGTGGCCCGTACCGAACGCCTCGGTCAGGTGCAGGGCTGCCGCGTTACGCACGGACGCCACCAAGGCGGCATCATCAGAGGTGGCCGTCGCTATCGATAGCGCGCGGCTCACGTCGCCCCGCTCGACCCTTTCCTTGCCGTCACCTCGATCTCGATCCGCATGCGCGGATCCGCCAGGCCCGCGGAGATCATCGTCGCCGCGGGACGGATCTCGCCGAAGCAGGCGCGCAAGGTCGGCCAGCACTGCGCGAACTCGTCCGCCTGAGGCACGACATACGTGACACGAACGATGTCGCGGAGGCTCGCGCCAGCCTGCGCGAGCGCCGACTGGATGTTGCGGATGCACTGCTCCGTCTGCGGGACGATGCCGTCCTCGATCGTCATCGAGGCGTAGTCGAACCCGGTGGTGCCCGACACGAAGATCCAGTCGCCGTCCACGACGGCGCGTGAGTAGCCGATCTCCTGTTCGAATCTGGATCCCGAGCTGATCAGTCGTCGCGTCACAGCGGGCCTCTGTCTACCTTGGCAATCTACTCATGGAAGCCGTAGGTGTAGGCATCGCCACCCGACGTACCGTGGCGCCTGCTATCGTAAGCGACAACGTCGAAGCCGCGCGGCGCGTCAGACGACTGCGCGGGTCATGGCCGCTGCCGAGTGCCGGCGAAAGCGGGCCTGCAGCGCGCGAACGATCGGGTACCCGAGCACCGCGAGAAACGCACGAGGTTTCGAGGCAGCGAGCAAGTGGTAAATGACCTCGTTGGTCTCGGGGTCGAGCGTCACCTTGAAGATCTCTTCACCTCGTTCGGCGTGGCTGGGGAGCGTCCCGTAGGCGTAGCCGAACTCGCGGGCGCCTCTCCCGCCGACGGCGTAGACGATCTGTGCGCCGTTGAGCGACCAGAAGCCCAGGTGGCGGATGAGGACTGCGACCGTAGTGCCCGGCGACGTCGAGGCGCCCCGAGGAAACACTTCCGTCCACCCCAGGTCGAACTGCCGCCACTCTTCGAGCGCCCTTGCGGCCCGGTTGAAGGTGGCCGAGCCTTTCCCAAGGCAGACGTGGCACTCGTCTCTCGAGAAACCGGGCGCTCCGGCCCGGGCGAGGCCTACGGGACGGTAGGAGAGCGGCTGATCACCAGAGTCGCGGAGAAATCGATCGATCTCCCGCTGTGAGGGGCGGCGAAGGAGGAACACGGCGACAGGTTAGCGCACGTCGGCACCGGGATCGAAACCCTCGATCACCACGAGATCCCCGGTGGACGTCGCCTGGCGGAGCGCCTTTGCGGCGGCGTAGTCCTCGGAGGCGTACCACTGCCTCACGGCCTCGACGGAGGGGAATTCCAGCAGGACCAGGCGCTTCGGTTCCCAGCTACCTTCCAGCACCTCCGCCTTCGCGCCGCGCGCAATGAAGCGTCCGCCGAACTTGTGGATGCTGATCGGCGACATGGCCTTGTAGGCCTCGTAGCGTTCCGGGTCTTTGACGTCGATGTGCGCGATCACGTACGCAGGCATGTCAACTCCCGGCTTTTCTCAGGGCACACTATCGCAAGGCGTCCAAAAAATACTGACCGAGGTCTTCAGCTTTCCTCGCACCGACGCCGTAGACCGTTCGCAGCGCGTCGAGGGTTTGCGGGCGGAGCCGCGCCATTTCGCGGAGCGTCGTGTCATGAAAGACGACGTAGGGCGGCACGCCGCGTGAGCGGGCGATCTGCATTCGAACGGCGCGCAGCTTTTCGAACAGGTCACGGTCCACACCTTCCCACGCCTCGGCTTCCACCCGCGATCGACGCGGCTCGCGTTCGCGGACGACGCGGCGCTGGCGGGAGAGTGCCAGGCCCGCTGCGGCCGACGCGTCCTTGAGAAGCGCGACGCCTTCGGTGGTGAGCGCGATGACGGGAAACTGATCGTCGGTCTGGCGGAGAAAACCCTGCGCGATGAGCTGCTCGACGTAGCCGCGAACTTCCGAAACAGCCGAGTCCTTGAGGAGGCCGAACGTGCTGAGCTCGTGGTGCCGCCGGGAGGAGACCTGCTCGTTGGTGCTGCCGCAGAGGACGTTCACGACGTGCGCCGCACCGAACCGCTGGCCGACCCGCGCGACGCACGAGATCACTTTGCGGGCGATGTCGACGGCCCCGGCCACCGACTCGAGCTCTCCGAGGCAGAAATCGCACGCACCGCAGTCATCGCGCTCGTAGGTGTCGCCAAAATAGCTGACCAGGTGCCGATGCCGGCATCCGACGCTCGCGGCATAGCGTTCGATGTCCCGCAGCAGCTTCCGCGCGCTGTCGGTCAGCTCGCCGTTGCGTTCGAGCATCAGCCGCCACTTCATGAAGTCGGCGGTCGAGTAGATCAGCACGCACTCGGCTTCGAGCCCGTCGCGGCCGGCCCGGCCCGACTCCTGCTGATAGTGCTCCAGGGACTGCGGCGCCCCCGCGTGAACGACGAACCGGACGTCGGAGCGGTCGATCCCCATCCCGAACGCGACGGTGGCGACGATGACGTCGATGTCTTCGTCGAGGAACGCGTCCTGGTTCTTGCTGCGCTCCCGATCGTCGAGCCCCGCGTGATATGGCAGCGCGCGCACCCCGCTGTCGCTCAGCCACGAGGCGAGCGCGTCCACCTCGCGCCTGGAGGTGCAGTAGATGATGCCCCCCTCCCCTTTGTGACGGCCGAGGATCGCCTGCAGCTGCTTCTTGAGCGCGTTGCGGGGCAACACGCGATAGAGCAGGTTCGGGCGGTCGAACGAGCCGACGAGCTCGACCGGCTGATGGAGCGCGAGCTGCGAAGCAATGTCCCGCCTGACGCGCGCGGTCGCGGTGGCGGTGAAGGCGTGGAGGCTGGCGTTCGGGAACTGTCCGCGCAGCGCTGCCAGTTGCCGATATTCCGGCCGGAAGTCGTGCCCCCACTGGCTGATGCAGTGCGCTTCGTCCACCGCAATGAAGCTGACGTTACAGCGCGAGAGCCAGGCACGGAAGGCTTCGCCTCCCTCACCGACCAGGCGTTCCGGCGACACATAGAGGAGCCGAAACCGTCCATCCCGGACGCCCTCGGTGACGGTGCGCCGCTGATCGCTCGACAGCGTGCTGTTCAGAAACGCCGCCGGCACCCCGTTGCCGATGAGGGTATCGACCTGGTCCTTCATCAGCGAGATCAGCGGCGAGACCACCACCGCGAGTCCCTCGCGAACGAGGGCCGGCGCCTGGAAGCACAGCGACTTGCCGCCACCCGTGGGAAGGACGACGATCGAATCGCGTCCGGCGAGGATCGCTTCCATCGCTTCCCGCTGCAATGGCCGGAACGACCCGTACCCCCAATAACGCTGCAACGCGTCCCCGAGCCGCGCGTCGACCGCCGTGTCCATGAATGCGTTCATAGTACTCCGGCCGCACCATCATCCGCACGGGCGAGGTCCGTAACCACAGAGACCACCGAGCTCACGGAGTGCTCGATCGATTCGACCCGACACGAAACATGATGCCCGGCGTTGGCGCCATGCCGCATTCGGCGTGCAATCAGCGTCTCAGTCGCAAATCACTGGTTTTCGGCGGGTCGACGAATCCTATGCGCAGAAACTGGCACAGCCGAATGCCTCGAAGGTGGCAGTTTCTGCTGTCCTGCGGGCCCGGGCGCTCCTTTCTCACCACAGAGACCACGGAGATACACAGCGGGTTTATTGCAGTCTTTCTGACGACTCTCTGTGGAACTCCGTGGTCTCCGTGGTGAGAGCACATGGTGATGGGTGGGGCGCAGGACGGCGACCACGGGCACGGCGATCTCTGTGCCGTCCGGGCAGATCGTCGCCTGTGGTTAGACTAGATGCAGCGTGCTCAAGGAGACTGCACAGGGGCTCTACTGTCCTGCCGGCGACTTCCACATCGATCCGTGGGAACCTGTCGAGCGCGCGCTGATCACCCATGCGCACGGCGATCACGCCCGGCCGGGTAGCGCTGCCTATCTTTGCACGCCTCACACAGCCGGCCTCTTGAGGCGGCGCCTCGGGGCCGACATCACGCTGCAGACGATCGATTACGGCGTGCCGCTCGCTGTCGGAGGGGTCAACGTCTCGTTCCATCCCGCGGGGCACGTGCTGGGCTCCGCCCAGATCCGGATCGATGCATCCGAGGGCGTCTGGGTCGTCGGCGGCGACTACAAGCGCGCGCCCGATCCGACGTGCGTACCCTTCGAGCCGGTCCGGTGCGACACCTTCATCACCGAGTCGACCTTCGGCTTGCCGCTCTATCGCTGGGACGACACCGCCCTCGTGCTGCGCGACATCACGTCATGGTGGGACGCCAACCGCGAGGCCGGCCGCGCCTCGGTGATCTTCTGCTACACCCTGGGCAAAGCCCAGCGGCTCCTGGCCGAACTGTCGTCGGTCACGGACCGGCCGGTCTACGCCCACGGCATGATGCTCGGGATGATGGACGCCTATCGCGAAGCGGGTGTTTCGCTCCCGCCAGTCAAACCGGTCATCGAAGCCGGCGGCCGTTCGAACCGAGCCACCTTCGCGGGCGAGCTCGTCCTGGCGCCGCTGTCGGCGCGCGGCACGCCGTGGATGCGCCGGCTTGGAACGATTTCCGACGCCTTCGCGTCCGGCTTGATGCGTGTCCGCGGCGTCCGCCGGCAGCGCGCCTACGACCGCGGATTCGTGATCTCGGATCACGCGGACTGGCCGGCGCTCCTGGCCACCATCGCGGAAACCGGTGCGAGCCGCGTACTCGCCACCCACGGATACGCGGAGCCGCTGGCGCGGCACCTGCGGGCGCAAGGACTCGACAGCGGCGTCATCCGGACGGCGTGGGAGGGGGAGCCGGGGAGTGAATGAATCACGTGCGACGTGCGACGTGACACGTGCGATGTGCGATGTGCGATGTGCTTTACGTGCCTACGTGCCTACGTGCTTACGTGCTGACGCCCGGTGCGCAGCATAGAATCCATCGATGCGCCAGTTTGCCGCGCTGTACGACGAGATCGACAGCACGACCTCGACCAATGCCAAGGTCGCCGCGATGGTGCGTTATTTCGGGTCGGCCCCGCGCGCCGACGCCGCATGGGCGGTGTATTTCCTGACCGGACGACGACTGAAGCGGCTGCTGCAGTACTCGCTCATCCACGAGTGGACGATGGCGGCGACCGGCATCGAGGGCTGGTTGATCGAGGAGTGCTATTCGGTCGTTGGTGATGGCGCCGAGACCGCGGCACTCGTGCTCGACCAGGTTCTGACGGTCGCCGAGAATCCGCTGTCGCTGGCGGAGTGGGTCGAGGGGCGCGTCCTGACGTTGCGGGGGATGGATCCCGCCACCCAGCAGGCACGCGTCACCGCCTGGTGGCGCTCGCTGGAACGCCTCGAGCGCTTTATCCTGCTGAAGCTGCTCACGGGCGAGTTCCGGGTCGGCGTGTCGCAGACGCTGGTCGTCCGGGCGCTGGCGCAGTCCGCCTCGCTCGAACCGCCGATCGTGGCGGCGCGGCTCATGGGCGAGTGGACTCCATCGGCCGACTGGTTCGAGCGCGTGCTGTCACCGGAGCACACCGACGATGATCGGTCGCGTCCGTATCCGTTCTGCCTCGCAGCCCCATTTGAAGGCGATGTCGTCGAGCTCGGCGATCCTCGTGACTGGCAGATCGAATGGAAATGGGACGGCATCCGTGCCCAGTTGATCCGCCGCGGTGACGCCATCCACCTCTGGTCTCGCGGCGAGGAGCTGATCACTCATCGCTTTCCGGAAATTTCGGCCGCCGCGACTCACCTTCCAGAAGGGACCGTCCTCGACGGCGAGGTGCTCGCGTTCAAGGACGGGCGTCCACTCCCGTTTTCCGCCCTGCAGCAGCGGATCGGCCGCCAGAAGCAGGTCGCGCAGATGTCCCGCGCCGTGCCGGTTGTGTTCATGACCTACGACCTTCTCGAAAGTGGAGGCGTCGATATTCGCCCGCGGCCCCTGGCCAAGCGACGGACGGCACTCGAGTCGCTCCTCGGTGCCGTCGGCGGTGGCGTTCTGCGCCCATCCGCGTTATTGCACGACGCGGACTGGGGGGCGCTCGCCGACCAACGAAGCCGGTCGCGCAGCCTCGGAGTCGAGGGACTGATGATCAAGCGCCGCGATTCCCCCTACGGGGTAGGACGAAAGCGCGGCGACTGGTGGAAGTGGAAGATCGATCCGTACTCGGTCGACGCCGTCCTCATCTACGCCCAGCCTGGCAGCGGCAAGCGCGCGAGCCTGCTGACCGATTACACCTTCGGCGTATGGCACGAAGGCGCCCTGGTGCCCTTCGCCAAGGCCTACTCAGGTCTCTCGAACGAGGAAATCGCCGAGATGGACAAATGGATCCGCAGGCACACGCGCGAGCGGTTCGGTCCCGTGCGCCACGTCGAACCGGTCCAGGTCTTCGAGCTCGGCTTCGAAGGAATCGCTGAATCCGCCCGCCACAAGTCGGGCATCGCCGTCAGGTTTCCGCGGATGCTTCGCTGGAGAAAGGACAAGAAGCCGGAAGAAGCCGACACCCTCGAGAACGTTCGCCGATTGATCGCGCCGCGACCGTCAGGCGCCGCAGCGCAGGCCTGAAAAGCCTGCGCTCCGAGGCGGGCGGGAGGGCGGGCCGTCGTGCGTTCGTACACAGGCCTTTCAGGCCTGCGAAGTTCTGGTACCTGCGTTAGAGAGCGCGCGACGAACGAACCTGGAGCGGACCGTCCATGACCGTCACAGCGGTAGCCGATCCGCTGGCCGGTTCGAACCGGATCCGAACCGCCTCGGCCCCGGAAGGATTGAACACGCGCGCGCCGTGATGGAACAAATTGCGCTCCGGCTCACCCTCACGCTTGATCACCAGCGCCCCCCGGGTGTTTCGGCTGACCACCATGCGGTCCAGGAGTCCGGCGCCGAAGGAGTAGCTACCGAGGAGTCCTGCCGCGTCCGTCTCGCTGAGCGGCTCATTGGAATACCGGGGCTCGGCGTCACCCAGCGCTTCGAGATACCTGACCACGGCCTCGCTCCCCCCGCTCTCGCATGATCGAGCAGCGGGAGGCCGTGCGGGCTACGTGTCTTCTGAATGCCTGGGATGCAGCGATGAAGGCCTTGACGGTTTCGAGCTGTCCCAGCATCGCGGCTGAAAATAGGGTGAGATGCGCACCGGCCGCCAGCAGGACGGCGGCGATCTCCTTGTTGCCCACGTGCGAAGCGGCGGCGAGCGCCGTCTCCCAGTCTCCGTACCCCCAGCCCACGCCGCTCGCGCAAGCGCGGGGCTCGCCGAGACAAGCTCTTTCACCCGCACGAGATTTGCGTGCGAGGCTCCCACCATCTCGCGGGCCAGCGCAGGGTCGTGCCGAGGGAAACCTGGCAGGGCCGACGCCTGTTGAACCTGGATCGGGGTGGGCTGCCGGACTCGAGCCGACCGTCGGGATCAATGCGGCCGCTGGCACCAGCGTCAGAAACCTCCGTCTGCTGACATCGTCCATGGTTTGTCTCCTTCGAGACGATCGTGCGCGTCGCGCGGCGGGCGACAAGCCAGATCGGAGCTAGAGCGACGTAAGGCCGTAAGTCCCGAGTGGCGAGGGAGTTGGCCGGCGATGTGAGGTGCTATTGCGCCGCCGACAGGCTGCCGGTTACCGCGTGTGCGATTGCTTCCGCCGTACGCGTTTGCCCTTCCAGCGAGAATCGCCCGTCGTCGAACGTCTGTGCCCAGAGATGCTTCATGTCGGCCACGCGGATCAGGTGTGCGATGACCCGCAAGCCGTCCCCATCGGCCTTGAGCTGGCCAATCAGCACCCACTCAGCCCCGAGCTCACGCGCGTCTGCTGTACGTCCTGCCGGGCGAAAGGGTTTCGCAGGGAGGATGCATTTCCGATGAAGTTGTCCCGGCCGGTGACCAGCGCCGCCAGCACCTTGGCCGGTTGCGCCTGAAGCCGGATCTTGATTCCGTTTCGCCGCAATTCACCCGTGGATGGGGAGAAGTCGAACATCCCAAAGCGTGCCCGTTCCATCCCCGAACAGTAGGCGAGCCGTGGTGACTCTGGCAAGATGCATCCCATGAAGCGCCTCTCCTGTCTCGCCGCTCTCGCTACGGCTCTCCTCGTGCTCGAAGACGGGTTGCAGGCCTGTTCGACGTTCTGTATCCGGCTCGGTGACGGGACGTTCGTCGGGCGGAACTACGACTTCGAGATCGGCGACGGGATGGTGATGGAGAATCCGGCCGGGCTGCGCAAGAAGGGGTTCGAGAAAGGCGGGCCATCCTGGGCCGCGCAGTACGGCAGCGTCACCTTCAACCAGTTCGGGCGCGACCACCCGATGGGCGGCATGAACGAAGCCGCGCTCGTCGTCGAACTGATGTGGCTGGACGAGACGCGTTATCCCGCCAACGACGCGCGGCTTCCGCTCGGCGTGCTGGAGTGGATTCAATATCAACTCGACACGGCCGCCACCGTCGCTGACGTGATCGACAGCAACCAGAAGGTCCGGATCAGCGACGTCGCGCCGCTGCACTACCTGGTGAGCGACGCGTCCGGCCGTACGGCCACCATCGAGTTCCTCGACGGCAAGCTCGTGGCGCACACCGGCGATACGCTGCCTGTCCCCGTGCTCACCAACAGCACGTACAAAACGTCGCTGAAGTTCATGGAATCGCGCCGCGGCCGCGTGCCATCCGGATCAGGCTCGCCTGAGCGATTTGCCCGGGCTGCCGCGCTGGTCGGCGCCCTGCAGCGGTCAGGAACAGATCGTCCGGTCGCATCGCTGTTCGAAGTACTGGCGGACGTCGCGCAGTCCAACACGCGCTGGAGCATCGTGTACGACCAGACCGGTCGCGTGATCCATTTCCGCACCGACGCCCACCGGCCGGTCCGCTACTTGTCGATGAAAACCCTCGGGTTCACCTGTGCGGAAGGCGCCAGGCTTCTCGACATCGACACGCGCGTTGAGGGGGATGTGTCGAAGAAGTTGAAGCCCTACTCCACCGCTGCCAACCTCGCGTTCATCACGCGCACGTACGCGGCAAGCTCCGTGACCCGCCGCACACCCGCGACCGAAGTGGCCGCCATCGCCGCACATCCCGAGACGGCGGCTTGCCGGGCGTACTGAGCCGCATCTCGGATCCCTGATCCCTGATCCCTGCTCCCGGACCCCGGACCCCGCCTACTTCTTGTGACCAGCGATGTATTGCTGCGCGAACTCTTCCAGATGGGGCGCGTTCACCAGGCCGACCTTCCGTGCCTCCTCGAGGGCCGCGTCCCAGGTCATCCCATCCCTGATCACACGGCGAATCAGCCAGAAGCTACCCACACGGATGGCGGCCGTGCAATGAATGAACATCGGCCGGTTGGCCGGATCGTCGGTGATCTTCAGGAACTCGTCCACCTGTGCATCCGCCGGCTCCTGGTAGTTGACCGGGATGTTGAAGTACCGGAGACCCGCCTGCTCGACGGCGGCCTTTTCTTCCTCGGCCCGGTGCTCCTGAGGGGTGCGCAGGTTCAACACGGCGTTGACGCCCTTGCTCTTCAATTCGGCGAAGTGCTCGGGGCGTGGCTGGCCGCCGGTGCAGAAATTCGGGGTGACCTGCAAAAAATTTCGGATCGGCTGCGGGTCGGCCTGCGCCGGCGTCGGGGTCGACGCCGTGGCCTGTGCGGTGAACGCGACAGCGACGAGAAGGATGGTGATCATGTCTAGGTTCTCGCTGCCGCCCTGGCGTCCCGCTGCCGCGTGAGATGCGGAACGATAC
The DNA here is from genome assembly GCA_013694845.1 of Acidobacteriota bacterium. Lineage (GTDB taxonomy): Bacteria > Acidobacteriota > Vicinamibacteria > Vicinamibacterales > 2-12-FULL-66-21 > JACDCA01. The sequence continues at coordinate 2,488 of JACDBQ010000094.1, read as the reverse complement.
CGAGCAGCCGCCGGACCGGCATCAGTTGTGCGCGGTGGTCGGCGGGGATTTCTTCCGCGAGCGTGACCGTGTTCTTTCGCACCGTGCGGAACGAGTCCGCCATGTGTTTCGCGCCGTAGTAAGTCATGTCCATGTTCCCCTGCAGAATCCCGTGAGGCATCCGCGACAGGCCGAAGTATAAGATACGGCGCGTGAAGACGCTCATCCCTGCTCTGGTCGCGGCACTGATCTTCCTCCCCCAGGCGCCGCGGCAATCGACGGCCGCGCTCGAGGAATTGACGATTGCGCAGGTGCACGCGACGATGAAGAGCGGACGGCTGACGTGCGCGACGCTGGTCGACTACTACCTAAAGCGGATCGAGACGTTCGACAAACAGGGACCGGCGCTCAACGCCATCACGGTCATCAATCCCGCCGCGCGGCAGGAAGCCGCACACCTGGATGCGCGATTCAAGGCGTCCGGCCTCACCGGCCCCCTGCACTGCGTCCCCGCCATCGTGAAGGACAACTTCGAAACGAACGGCCTGCAGACCGCTGCCGGATCCCTCGCGCTCAAGGAGTTCGACCCCGCGCGAGACGCCTTCCAGGTCAAGCGCATCAAGGACGCCGGAGCGATCGTGCTCGCGAAGTCCAACATGGCCGAATGGGCCTTCAGCCCGTATGAGACAGTCAACTCTCTGCAGCCCGGCTACACCAGGAATCCCTACGCCCTCGACCGAGTGACCGCCGGATCGAGCGGCGGCACGGCGGCTGCCGTCGCAGCGAACTTCGGGTTGATCGGGCTCGGATCGGATACCGGCAATTCCATCCGAGGACCTTGTTCTCACCAGGCACTCGTCGGCATCCGGTCGACGATGGGCCTGACGAGCCGCGGTGGGGTCGTCCCACTGAGCACGCTGGCCGACATCGCGGGACCGATGACCCGCACCCTCGGGGATGCCGTCGCTGTGTTCCAGGTGATCGTCGGTGAAGATCCAGCCGATCCCGTGACCCTGGCGGCGCCTTTCGGTCCAGAGGGGCTTCGTCCGGGCGCCCGGCCATCCAGGCTGCCTGATTACCGGGCGTCTCTGGTCCCGGGCGCTCTCAATGGGGCTCGCATCGGCGTGCTGCGGCAGGCATACGAGCGCGACACACTGGATGCCGAGATCGTGAAGGTCTTCGGTGCGGCGCTCGACGACCTGAAGAAGGCCGGGGCCGAGATCGTGGATCCAGCAGCGGTGGAAGGATTGCGCGACATTCGCCGGCCCCAGGGTGCCGGATCCTGCGCCGGCTTCAAGCACGATATCAATCGCTATCTCGCCACCCTGGGGGACCGGGTTCCAGTCAAGACCCTGGAAGAGATCATCCAGTCACGACGGTTCCATCCCTCTGTCGAACTCCGCCTGACCCGAGCCCAGGAGGGATCGGCGAACGGCCTCGAGTCCGCCGCGTGCAGGGCCGAGGCGGACTATCGCGAAGCCTACCGAACTGCGGTCCTGAAAACGATGGACACGCACAAGCTGCAGGCGTTCGTGTATCCAACCTGGAGCAACGCGCCCCGCCTGATCGGCGATCTGAACACACCTCATGGTGACAACAGCCAGGTGTTTTCGCCGACGACCGGTTGGCCTGCGATCCAGGTGCCGATGGGCTACACGCGAGACGGCAAGCTGCCGGCCGGCATCACGTTCTTCGGCCGCGCGTGGGACGAGCCGACGCTGATCGGGCTCGCGTACGGTTACGAGCAGGCGACAAAGCACCGGAGAAAGCCGGTGTGGCAGTAGCCGGCAGAACCAATCTCTGCGTCGCAGCGCAACGCGATCTCGCGGCCGGATCGCCAGGCTGACCGAAGTCTGTTGGAAATTACACCCCTATACGTGCTGGAGTTACTACGGGGAATCCAGACTTTGATAGCGTGGTTCGCGCTCCGCCAGTCCGAAGACCAGGGAGCGCTTCATCAGCGCGGGTCCGGGGTCCGGGCTTCGGGCCCCGGCCCTATCGCAGAAACTGAATAGACGATGCCACGCGATTGATGACCGACTGGTAAGCGCCGAACTCCTGTTCGGGTGCGACGCCGACCATGTAGAACAGCGCACCGTCATTCATCTGTGTCGTGTAGAGGACGATGCGTTCGCGTCCGCCGGTCGCGTCAGAGACATTCGCCAGCAATGTCCGCAGCGCGGTGCGGCCGCCGAGCGTCGCGCGGGCGCTGTTGCCTCCGCGCGCCATCTGCGGGTTGGACTGCGCCAGGGCAGCGATCAACTCCTGCGTCGCGTCCTGCAGATTGTGATCCTCGGCTCGCGAGATACCGATCTGGACCCCGTGCGTGAAGACACTCTGCTGGTTGATTGCGCCGTAGCCGCCCTCGGGAGCGAAGGTCACGGACGTTTCCGACGCCAGCTCCTTCCAGTTCGACGGAACGCCGATGCGGAAGACATTGCCTTCGTTGTAGGTCGTGTACCGGCTCGAGGGGGCCTCGACGCGGGCCGATGGACGGGAGGTCGTGCCC
>JACDBQ010000075.1 GCA_013694845.1 Acidobacteriota bacterium | reverse complement strand
GTCTGCCGCTACCTCCGCTCGAAAGGGGCCGGGGTGGTGTACGGTGATGCCGTCCAGTGGGAGAACGGCTATTTCCCCACGGCCGTCTTCTGGTGCCTTGCCACCGTGGAGCCGGTAGGTCCGGACGACGGCATCGCGCATCCGCACAGCTGTCACGCCACTCGATCGTGCTTCTGCGACCGGGTGGCAACCTAGAGAGCAATCTCCTGGGCAATCGGCGGCACGGGTCGTAGGCGCATCACTTCTCACGTTTCATCTGTCGGCGCCGCAGGCTCCGCACGGATACGCCGAATTACAGGTAGTGCTCGACCGCTACGTCCCGCCCCCGCAGGCATTCGTGGTCCCGCGCGAGCAGGCGAACGCCCGGAAGATCGCGAGCGCTCGACCCTCAGGCACAGGGGCGCCTGACGCGCGGGCGATACCGGCAAGCTCCAGGCAAGCCCCGCCGGGACCCAGCCACGCCGCAAGCTCCCCAGGCCCGTAAATTTCGGTATATACCGTCGCGCGTCCAGACCGGTCGACCTCGCGAGCTACATCGTATGGCGCACGCCCCCGACCGTCCTTCAGATGCGGATCCGCGCCACGCGCGCACAGGGTCCACGCGCCTGCGACGCTGCCGACAGCCGCTGAAACGTGAAGAGCACTCTGGCCCTCGCCATCGAGCGCGTTGATGTCAGCCCCCCGCGCGAGCAGAAGTTCATTGAGCTCGCGGTCGTTCGTGCGTTGCCCTTCGTGGAGGGGCGTCTGCCCGCGTTCGGGGCAGGCATCGCACTCGTTGCGGGAATTCGGGTCCGCGCCTTGATCGAGCAGCCAGGCCACCGACTTTGCGTTGCCGAAGCTGGCGGCGAGGTGGAGCGGCGTCCGACCCCTCAGGCGTACCGTGAGATCAGCGCCGGACCCTGCCAACGCATCGAGGATGGAGGTCCGATCCTCGAAGGCCTGGACAGCCTCGTGGATCACGTACTGCCCTTCCCACGTCACTCTCACGCGGCCGGTACGGCTGCTACGTGAACCCTGCGGATACACCTTGGCCCGCGCCAGTTGCGGGTCCTGCTGCAGAAGCGACTGGACCCGGGCGAGATCGGCCGTGCGGACGGCCTGGACCATGTCACCTTCGGGATCTCCTGAAAGAATCACCGCGGCGGCCACCCCCAGCGTTCCGAAAATGAGGACCGCGCCGGCGATCTGTCCGCCTTTCAGCGCCATGCGACACATTCTACAGGTCGCTCCGCTCGGCTGGAGCGAGATCCGCACCTTCACGGCGCGGCCCGCGCGAAGTCTGCAAGGGAGTAGCTGGTGCTTCGCCCGCCACCCGCGTCGCGCACCAGGACGTCACGCTCGACCAGTGCCTGGATGTCGCGCAGCGCCGTGTCCTGCGAGCACTTGACGAGCGTCGCCCACTTCGACGACGTCAGCTTGCCTTCGAAGCCATCGAGCAGACGGTTGAGGACCAGCCGCTGACGATCGTTGAGCGGCACCTCGCGCAGCTGTTCCCAGGTCCGCGCTTTGGAGATCACGCCGGCCAGTGTGGTGTGCGCCCCCTCGATCGCGCGTGTCAGGCAGCCCAAGAACCATTCCATCCACGGCGTCACGTCCATCGTCCCGTGCTGCGTCCGCTCGAGGATGCGGTAGTAGTCGCCGCGGTCCAGCCGGATCTGTGCCGACATGCTGTAGAAGCGTTGCGCGCTCGCTTCGGAACGAGCCAGGATCATGTCGGTGATTGCGCGCGTGATCCGCCCGTTACCGTCGTCGAACGGGTGAATCGTCACGAACCAGAGATGAGCCTGTGCGGCCTTGAGCATCGGTTCGGTCGAGACATCACCATTGAACCAGTCGAGGAAGCGCGCCATCTCGTCGTCGAGTCGAGCGGCGGCCGGCGCCACGAAGTGAACGCGCTCGCGGCCAACCGGCCCGGAAACAACCTGCATCGGCGCGACGCGGTCGTCGCGCCAGGCGCCGACGTTGATGCGGTTCATGCCGCTGCGTCCGGTTGGGAACAGCGCCGCCTGCCACGAGAAGAGGCGCTCCGTTGTCAAGGGTTGGTCGTATCGCTGTGTGGCGTCGAGCATCATCTCGACCACACCCTCGACGTTTCGATCGGCTGTCTTCAGGCCGGCGATGTCCATACCGAGACGCCGGGCGATCGAGGAGCGGACCTGATCGGTGTCGAGCTGCTCGCCTTCGATTTCGCTGCTCTTGACCACATCCTGGGTGAGCGTACGAAGGACGGCCTCTTCTGTGATGGTGCCCAGCCCCTCCATTTGACCAATGAGCCGACCCTGCTTGTGGCTTGCTGACGCCAGCGGTCCGGCCAGGGATTGATGGTCCCATCTGAACCGTCGCCAGTCCCTGAGCTCATGAATATATATGAATTATTCTCCGCAAATTCTGCGGTGATTATACGCTTGTTCTCCGCGGCACTCAAGTTAATCGCCGCATCTAGTGCGGTGATTAGGGAGCCTATTCTCCGCATGTTCACATTCAGCAAGTCGCTGCGCCGCCGCTATTTCATTGCAACGTTGTGACTTCACCGCTGCATATGCCCTTGAACTGGCGGGCACATGTTGTTACTCTCGCTCCCACGTTCATCGGCCCTCACCGCGACGGGGACGCCTCGCCCGAGGCCGCGCGGTGACAGCCCTCACGGGTCATGAATCGCACGGTTTTTCTCGACTTGCCCGCCCGGCCTTGGCGAAGGCGGCCTGCCGCTGACGATCTGGCGCAGGAGGGGCTCCCAACACGACGGTGTCATCGTATGTTCCGGCGGAGGTGTCCGCATGCTTGACAGTTTCGGCGCTCGACTGCGCCAGCGGCGTGAAGAACAAGGAATCGATCTGATCGCGATCGCCGCGCAGACCAAAATCAAGATGTCCCTGCTCGACGGCCTCGAGCGGGACGACCTCTCGCACTGGCCCTCCAGGATTTACCGTCGCGCCTACATTCGGGCCTACGCGCAGGCCATCGGTCTCAACCCGGATGTCGTGGTCCGCGAGTTCCTGGAGGTCCACCCTGAGCCTGCTGACGTGGTGGAGGCCGCGGCTCTCGCGGCGGCACTCGAAAACGCACGAACGAACGCCTCACCTCCAACCCGTCTTCGCAACATCATGGGCTCGGCGCTCGAGTCTCTGGCCCGGCTCCGGCGCAGCCCCGCGGTCGGGGATCTGGTCGCCGCCGAAGGTGGGTGGGTCGACATGTCGAGCCCGGCCGGAGCCGAGCTCCCGATCGCTGCGCATCCATTGCCTGATCCGGGTCCAGCTGAGAGGAAGAATGAAGCCGTCGCCGAATCCACGCCGGCGAGGGTGCCCGTTTCTTTCGCGGCCGATCATCAGGTCGCCGCGCACCATGGGCGGGATCCAGAGGCAGTCGACGGGACCAATGAGGCAATCGTCGGCCACACGCCGGTGATCCATCGGGAATCGTCGGACCCGGATTTTCTGGCCCTCGCGCACTGGTGTACCGAGCTTGGCCGGGTCCAGACCGCAGATGAAGTGCAACGGCTGCTCAAAGAGGCCGCAAGAATCGTCGACGCGACGGGCCTCATCGTGTGGGTCTGGGATCCGCAGGCTGGCGGCCTGGCACCCGCGCTGGCACACGGATATTCGAGGCGGGTGCTCGCGCAGTTACCGACGGTCGCGCGTGACGCGGACAATGCGACCGCAGCCGCGTTCCGATCGGCTCAAACCCACGCGATCAATGCCAACGATCACGCCAGTGCCGCACTCGTCGTTCCACTGCTGACGCCTGGGGGATGTGCGGGTGTCCTCGCCATCGAGCTGCAGCACGGCAGAGAGCACACCACATCCCTGCGCGCAGCGGCGACCATCCTTGCCGCGCTGCTGGCGCAACTGGTCGGCGCGTCACAACCGGCCGACGAGGAACCGGAGGCCGGGGTGACAGATCCGGTGGGAAGCTACACCCCGTCGGCTGTTCGGACGAGCGCGCAACGCTGACGTGACCTGAACGCGTACGGATTCGTCGATACGACGAATCCAACCGGGTGTCTTCCTGCGCAAGCACTTGCGTCGGTTGGTGCCGACAAATATCCTCCCCGTCAGCGCATCAGGGCGCCGCCGTGTCCGCGCGAAGGACTGCGTCCACGCGCGCGACTCGACATCCGGGACAACCTGCTCAAGAGCCCCCCGCTCGGCTGGGCCTGTCGCTGGGGACAGCTGCCGCTCGTGAAGTTGTTGCTCGCGCGGGGAGCCGACC
>JACDBQ010000072.1 GCA_013694845.1 Acidobacteriota bacterium | reverse complement strand
GTCGTGAGGAGTGTGCGAAACATGCGCCACTATACCGCCACCTGCTCAAGGCTTCGGCACCCTGACAGTGCTGATCATCAGGCTGCCGCTGATGGCGAACAGGATCGAGAAGGGGTGGAAGCCGCGGCCGGCAAGTTCGAGGTGGCCGCCTGGGAAATGCTCTGCCGTCATTCCCGCCTGGAAGAGTCCCGCCATGAGCAACACCAGCACAATGCTCGTCGGGATCGGTGTGCCTTCGAAGTAACGGACCTTGCCCGTTGCCGCGTTGGTGAGGGCGGTCGACGTGACATTGTACCGCGCAAGCCGGCTGATCCCGCAGCACACGAAGCAGGTCAGCAACACGACGTCCCAGAGCCCACGTAAGCCGAGGGTGTAGCCGAGCACCGCCGGCGCCACTCCGAAGGAGACGATGTCGGCGAGTGAATCCAGATCCGCGCCGAGCGCCGACTGTCGGCGCGTCGCCAGCCGCGCGACATACCCGTCGGCCACATCGAACGCCAATGCCAGCACCGGCAGCGCGAAGGCCGCCCAGATCTGTCGGGAGCGATCCCCGGCAATGTAGCTGAGGCACGCGAACATCAACAGAGTGCCGCAACTCGCATTGGCGAGCGTCAACAGGTCGGCCGGGGTATACGACCGGAACATCGAGAGGCGCCTGGTCATCGATGATGTTGATCCAGCACGTCGTCCTGTTCGAAGGATAGCGTGCATTCGGTCCCCCGCTTCAGGCCGCGCGAAGTGTGCCAAGATACCGGTGAACCTCGGTCTAGCGGGAGAAGCACATGAATATTCTCGATGCGATCATGAACGCTCAGAACGGCCGCGCCGTTGAACAGCTCGGCGGTCAGTTCGGACTGAATCGTGAGCAGGCATCATCGGCTATCGCGGCGCTCGTGCCGGCGCTCGCCGCCGGAATGCAGCGCAACATGTCGTCCGAAGGCGGATTGTCAGGGCTGGTCGCGGCGCTCGCCGGCGGACAGCACCAGCAGTACCTCGAGAACCCGTCGACACTCGGCGCGCCGGAAACCGCCATGGATGGCAACGCGATCCTCGGTCACGTGTTCGGCAGCAAGGATGTGAGCCGCCAGGTCGCGACCCGGGCGTCGCAGCAGACGGGCATCGATGCCTCGATCCTCAAGCAGATGCTGCCGCTGATCGCCACGATGGTGATGGGCGGTCTGTCACGCCAGGCGAACGCGGGCGCCCGTTCGGGCAACCCCGCAACAGCGAGCGACAGCCTCCTTTCGATGCTCGCCCCGATGCTCGATCGCAATCGCGACGGATCGATGGTGGACGATGTGCTGGGATCCCTGGGCGGCCTGCTGGGGGGGCCCGGGCGAAAGGCCTGAGTCAACTCACCGCGACGATCAGCTCTCGATCGTGACGACGTGTGCCTGGATCTTGCCGTCCACGGCCTCCCGGCCGAACCGCTGGGCGACCGCTTCCGCCGCGATGTCGGTGGCCGCACCGAGCCCCGAGATATCCCGCGCCTCGATCTCGTTCCGGAGCGGTGTGCCCTGGCAGAACGCGACTGCCGGACCCGGGCAGACTGTGCACGGCTCCGCGCCGGGACGGTGGCGATCCGGGCTGAGGCCGTGAACCCGCCGCTCGCGAGGTCGCTCTCGATGGTCGGAAGGTCGTGGTAGCCGTACGGGGTGCGAGCGAGAAACCGAGGCGGATCCTCAGGAAACACGGATTGGAGTGCGAGCGTCACCGCGTCAGCGAATTCGTTCTCCTCGATTCGATCCCACACGCTGAACATGAACACGCCACCCGGGCCGAGCACTCGGCGTGCCTCCGCGATCGTGGTCTACGGTATCCCGACAAACAGGTCGCCGGCGAGATACTTGAGTCCGGTGTCGACCGCCACGGTGGCGACGCGATGCCCGGGCCCCAGTTCGGCTGCGAGCTGCAGCGCGGCGACCACGTTCAGCCCGGTCGAGACGCCGGCGAAGATGCCTTCCTCCTTGGCGAGACGCCGCGCCATGGCCCGCGCTTCCTCCTCGTCGATGGCCCGCGCCTCGTCGTAGTCGGCGGAGGTGAGATGGGGCGGCACGAACCCGGGGGAGGTTCCCTCGACCCGATGCGCACCGCCGCGGCCCGTGGTCAGCACCGGAGATCCAGCGGGCTCCAGAGCGACAACGCGGGCTCGACCGCCGCCCGCTTTCAGCGCACGTGAGACGCCGACGAGCATGCCGGCTGTTCCCACCGCCCCGCAGAACACGTCGACGGACCCGAGCTGCTGCAGCAGCTCGATGCCGATGTCACGGTAGCCGTTCAGCGCATCGGTGTTATGGAACTGGTCGGTCCAGAACGTGCCGGGTTCGTCCTTCATCGACGCGATCCGCTCCTTGAAACGATCGAAGAGCGCCGGTGTCACCTTGCCGCCATCGCTCGGCACCATCTCGACGTCGGCGCCGAACGCCTGCATCGTCCGGATCTTCTCGTGGGCGAACGCATCGGACGACAGCGGCGCGAATGCATAGCCTTTCACCGCGCAGACCATCGCCAGCGAGGACCCGGTACTGCCGCCGGTGTATTCCACGACCCGCATGCCCGGTCGCAATGCCCCGCGCGCTTCAGCGCCTTCGATCATGGCGAGCGCCATACGGTCCTTGTACGATCCGGTTGGATTGAAATATTCGAGCTTCACGAAGATGTCTGCACCGCCGGCCGGGGCGAGACGTCTCAGCTGCACGACGGGGGTATGGCCGATCGTTTCGAGCACGCCGCCAGCCACATCGGGGAATAGGGTCATCGTCAACCACTCCAGAAGGTTCGCTCCAGGCGACGTACGGTTCTACCAGATCCGGACGCGCTGGTCGGGCGCGAGACCGAGCGTGTCGCCCGGTTTCACGTCGAACGCCCGGTACCACGCGTCGACGTGCCGGACCACGCCATTGACGCAGAACTCGGGCGGGCTGTGCGGATCCGAGAGCAGGATTTCCCGCTGTCTGCGGGCGAATATACTACGCCCGGCTTTGAGGCGCCGACAAGGTCCAGCCGGTCGACTATCTGCGTCCGGGTGCTCCCGTGCCCCGAGAAAGAGAGACTTGATGAGGCAGTGGGTCGGCACGGCGCTGACGGCGGCGGTCTGGGTGACAACGCTCGGAAGCATCGGGGCGGGCCAGGCGGTTCACGACCCAGGCGACCGCATCGTGCTGGTGACGATCGACGGCGCGAGAACGCAGGAGATCTTCGGGGGGCTCGACGCGGACATCCTCAAGAGCACGTTGAAGGCGCCGCAGACGCTCGAGAGCTCTCCGACGTACCGCAGGTTCTGGGCCGAGTCAGCTGAAGAACGACGACGAAAGCTGATGCCCTTCCTGTGGTCGCTGGTTACCGAGCACGGATCGATCGCCGGGGACACTGGCGCAGGCAGCGCCGTGCGACTTGGAAACCGGCACTGGTTTTCTTATCCCGGTTACGCCGAAATCCTTCTCGGTGAGCCGCACGACGCGCAAATCACGAGCAACGACGCGGTTCAGAACCGCTACACCACGGTGCTCGAGACTCTCCGGACGCGGCTCAGCCTGTCCCGGAACCAGGTCGCGACCTTCGCCAGCTGGGCCCTGTTCAATCAGATCGTCGAGCATACCGAAGGCGCGACGTTCGTCAATGCCGGGGTCGAACCGCTGGGCCTTTCCGCGAAAGACGTGCCGCTGCTGAACCACCTTCAAGCGGAGGCGGCAACCCCCTGGGACGTCACCCGGTTCGACGTATTCACCTTCAGGATGGCCATGGCCCATCTGACAACTGCCCGACCACGCGTGCTCTATATCGCGTTCGACGAGACCGACGACTGGGCGCACGACGGCCGCTACGACCGGACGCTCGAGGCCTACGCCAGGACCGACGGCTACCTCCGCGAATTGTGGACGTGGTTACAGAGTGACAGCGAATACCAGGGTCGCACCCATCTGCTGATCACGACTGACCACGGACGTGGCCGAACCTCCACAGACTGGCGGAATCATGGAGCCAAAGTGGCCGGCGCGGAAGATGTGTGGATCGCGTTTGCCTCACCCCGCATGCCGCAGCGCGGGCCGTGGCGTGACGCGCCCACCCTCTCGACCAGTCAAGTCGCTGCCACGCTCGCGTCGTGGATGGGGGTCGACTGGAACGCGGATCACCCGAAAGCTGGAAAGCCGATCCGGTGAGAGACTTCGGTCCAACCGAGCGCTCGCCGACTGGCGCAAGAAACTGGTGCCGCTCGAATCGTGCGTGAGCGGCAACCAACCGGTTGTCGACAGTGAGCACGTATGATGTCGACGGATCTACCGTGCTGACCATGTCCCCCCCGCTAGCTGGCCCGCGCGGGCGCCGATCGAGCGCGCAGGTCGTCATGATTCCGTGCGCGATCGTCTTGCTCGCAGCGCTCTCGAGTGCGTGCAGCGAGCGTGACCCCCGTCCCGGAGACCCCGATGTCGTGCCCGGCACGCCGGTGCCGGTCGAACAGCAGATTCTGCGAGTAGGCGTCGGCGCCGACCGTTATTTGACCGAGCTGCCCTCGCGCCCGGACCTCGGTAAATACCCTCTCAACGCAGGCGTGTTCGACACCCTGGTCAGAATGGACGAGCGATTCCAGCTCGAGCCCATGCTGGCCGAGCGTTGGACCTACGATCGATCTACCAATACCTACCGCTTCATGCTTCGGCGAGAGGTACGGTTTCACGACGGCGTGGAGCTCACCGCCGACGACGTGAAATACACCTTCGACCTGATCATCTCGTCCTATCCGCATAACTACGAGGAGCTGGGGACCGAAAGTGTCCGCGTGGCCGATCGGTACACCGTGGAGGTGACGCCGACCAACACCAACCTGCGTCTCGTCGAGCAGATCGCGCATCCCATCTGGGGCATTAATCGCCAGGGGAGCAATCCACTCAAACCAGTCGGGACCGGGCCGTTCCGCTTCAGCGACTACGAGAAGAACACCCGTTTCATCGTCCAGCGATTCGATGCCTACTGGGCCCCCACGCGTCTGGCGCGGGCGCGGATGCTCACATTTTGGTTCGTTAGTGATCAACAGGCGCGTGTGCTCGCAGCCCAAGGTGGGCAACTCGACCTCGTGTCCGACGTCCCACCACCCTCGGTCCCCGTGCTGGAGCGGCCCGATTCACCGGTGCAGATCATCCGCTCCGACATCGGCAGCTTCGACGCCTTGAACTTCAACATTCACGGGCGCGAGCCCTTTACATTCGGCAGTGATCCGGCCGTGCGTGAGGCCGTCGGCCTGGCGATTGATCGGACGACGGTGGTTCAGACGGCATGGGGAACCACTGCCGAGCCGAGCACGACCTGGATCCCGCCCGCGGTACTCGGTGAGCATGCCTCGCGGATCACGGCGCCTGCATTCAGCCCGGACGGTGCGAGGCGCGTGCTCGACTCGGCTGGCTGGCGGGTCGGCCCTGACGGAATACGGCAGAAGAACGGCAGACGACTCAGCCTCGCTTACAGCGTCACCTTCCCACCGTCAGAGCATCGCACAGCACCCGAACTCATCCAGCGGCACCTCAAAGAGGTCGGGATCGAGACGCGCATCGAGCTCATGTCCGACGCCGGGGTGTCTGGGGCGCGGCGGCGGGGCGGTGAGTACGACATCGTTCACCTGACCGGTAGTCAGAACGAACCGTATCCGTGCTTTCTGCCTGATTTACAGTACTACTCGAAGTCGATGGCCGCACCGACTCGATGGACGGCGCCTGGCGGAGCAACCGACCGGGCCATCGAGGCCTGTCGCGGGGCCGCCGATATCGCGGAGGCGCGCCGGCACTCCGCTGACGCGATCCACCAGCTCGTCGACGTCGAGCACATTCTCATTCCGATCGCCGGGCTCAGGCGGATCTGGGCTGCCGGCAGGAAGGTGCGGGGTTTCGTGGCGCACCCTTCTGACACGAACCAGCGCTGGGAAGCCGTGCATCTCGTTCGGTAGGCACTGACGAGAGATGCTGTACCTGGTCCGCCGGTCAGCGGCGCTGATCGTCGTTCTCGTCGGCGTATCCACGATCTCGTTTGCCCTGGGAGTGCTCGCCCCCGGCGACCCGGCGGAGCTCTGGCTGGAGCGCGCACTCGGGCGTCCTCCAAGCGATAGCCAGATTCAGGACCAACGGCTCCTGATGGGGTTGGACCGTCCTCTGGTCGCGCAGTATCTGACGTGGCTGAACGGCCTGAGGATGGGAGAGCTGGGTCGATCGTGGGGCACGGGCCGCAGCGTCTTCACGGAGCTCAGTGAGGCGCTTCCACATACGGTGCTTCTCGCGGTTGCCACCCTCACCGCGTCGATCGGCGTCGCCATTCCGCTTGGCGTTGCCGCGGCGGCCCGTCCGGGTTCGCTGATCGATCATGGGTCACGCGCGGCCGCTGTGCTCGGCACCTCGTTACCCACTTTCCTGCTTGGCTACATTCTGATGTTGCTGTTCGGGGTGCAACTTCGTCTGCTACCGGTCTTCGGTTCGGGTTCGGCAAGCCATCTCGTGCTGCCGACGATGACATTGGGGTTTGGTCTGGCTGGGATGTTCACGCGCGTCATTCGATCGAATGTGCTGGCCAGCCTCGGCGAGGAGTACATCCTGGCGGCGCGCGCGAGGGGCGTGCCCACCCGCCTGGTCCTGTACCGGCATGCGCTGCGCGCGTCGTTGATTCCGTTCATCACGATTGCCGGCCTGTCGCTTGGGCACCTGCTGAGCGGCGCCGTCATTGTCGAATGGATCTTCTCGTGGCCCGGGCTCGGGAAGCTGGGTGTCGATGCGATCCATAATCGCGACTATCCACTGATTCAGGGCTGGGTGCTCTTCATGAGCGCCGTCTTCGCGGTGAGCAGCCTTGGGGCGGACCTCGCGTACCGGTGGCTGGACCCGCGCGTCCGGTTGGCGAAAGACGGCCGGGCGTGAGCGGCGATCGCAGTCTTCGCCGCGCGCGGCGCTCATGCCAGTCATTTCACAGATGAAGGTCACACTTCGAGCGAACGGGTCGCTGCGGGCGGGAGTCGCGATCGTCGTGCTCATGCTCACGCTCACGATCGCCGCTCCGGTCGTGGCGCCTTACGATCCCCTGTCGACCGGGCCGGCTATGCTCGAGGGACCGAGTCTCGCGCATCCGATGGGCACAGACGCGCTCGGGCGCGATCTATTCAGCAGGATTCTGTTCGGCGCGCGCTTGTCGCTCGGCGCGGCCCTGCTCACGATGCTGCTCATCGTCACGGCCGGAGTGACCCTGGGTTTGGTGTCGGGGTACAACGGGGGATGGAGTGACGCCATCCTCATGCGGCTCGCTGACGTCGTGCTCTCAATACCCTCGCTCATTCTGGCGCTCGCCATCGTTGGCTTGTTCCGCGCCGGCCTGATGAGCCTGGTGTTCGCGTTGAGCGGTGTCTGGTGGGTGCGTTACGCCCGCCTGACCAGAGGGTTGGTCCTCACTTCTCGCGAACGCGTATTTGTCGAGGCGGCGCGCGCCCTCGGCGCGGGAGACTCGCGGATCCTGATCCGGCACGTCCTGCCCGACATCCTGCGTAGCGTCACGGTGGTGGCAACGCTTGACGTAGGGAGCGTTGTGCTCGCAGTGTCGGCGCTCACCTTTCTCGGGATGGGAACCCAGCCTCCAACGCCGGAGTGGGGGGCGATGATCAACGAAGGAAAGGACTTCTTGTTCGTGGCCCCGCACGTCATGCTCTTTCCCGGCCTGGCGTTGAGCCTTACAGTTCTCGGTTTCAATCTCCTTGGCGATGGCCTCGTCGACAGGATCGGGGCGACGGAATCTCGCCCGCGGTAGCGGTATGGTCAATCCACCATGTCACGGCGGTTGAATCGACGGTTGGGTTGGCCTAAGATCGCCCAGCATGAGGATGACAGCCAGCCTGCTCATCGCCTGGGGTTTAACCCTGCCCTCGAGTGCCTGGGCGCAGGATACGCGGGCGGAAGAGATCGCCGCGAAACAGAAAGCCAAGGCCGCCACCGCCAGACCTTACGAGCCAACCCGGTTCGAGAAGATCATGACGAGACTGGAGGAGAACCTGGCCAGCCCTCCGAGCGGTCTGTACCCCGCGTTTGGCAGCATCTACCCCGGCGGCGGACTGAGCCTCGGTGCCGGGTATCGCCGCTTCTACCGCCGCGAGGCCGTGTGGGACGTTCACGGCCTGTATTCGTTGAAGAACTACAAACTGGTCGAGGCGAGCGCGCGCACGCCGTGGCAGGGTGGCGGCCGGTACGCCTACGGGGTGACCGGGGGATGGCTCGACGCGCCGGAAGTCGGCTACTACGGGCTGGGCGGCGACGACGACGGCCCGGGCCGAGCCAATTACCACCTGTCGCAGAGCTACGCCGCATTCGATGCGGGCATGCGCCCGACCGCGTGGACCCGGCTGCTGGGCGAGATCGGCTATGACGATTTCGAGACCCGGGAAGGCCGCGGTCGCGCCCCCTCGATCGACACCCTCTACACCCCGTCCACTGCTCCTGGCCTCGGATCGTCGCCGGCCTACATCCGCACCGAAGGCACCGCGGCGATCGACTGGCGCGTATCGCCTGGCTATGCGGCCAGGGGCGGTTATTACGGCGTCACGCTGGCGAACTATGCCGGCACCGGTGACAGCCAGGCGTTTCAGCGCGTCCGGGGAGAGGCGATCCAGCACGTGCCACTGTTGCACGGCAACTGGGTCATCTCTTTACGCGGACGCGTGGAGACGACCCTCGACGATGACGATGCGGTGCCGTACTTCCTGCTGCCACAGCTGGGCAGCGGCACCACGCTGCGCGGCTACCCGACCGGCCGTTTCCGCGACCGCCACAGCATACTGACGTCTGCGGAGTTCCGCTGGATCCCCAACCGGCTCGGCATGGACATGGCGATCTTCTACGACGCGGGCAAGGTCACGCGTGACCGCGCGGATCTCGACTTCGATGGCTTGAAAAGCGACTGGGGTTTCGGCGCGAGGTTCCATCTCGCAACGTCGACGCTGCTGCGCATCGAAGCGGCCCGGGGCTCGGAGGGCTGGCGCTTGATATTCGCGACGAGCCCGCCGTTTTAGTCACACGGGGGGCGGGTCAGCTGGAGCTGGCGCTGCGTGCTCGGTGCTGGGTGCTGGTCAGCGACCGAAGTCACGGAAGGAACGTCCATGATGAATCGACCCAGTCGACAGGCAGTGGTAGTGGCCGCCGCGCTCGCCGCAGGCCAGGCCTTCGAGTTTCCGGAACACATCGGCAGGCGAGTCTCAGCCACCACGCCGCATTCAACAATCCACACTCCGTCGTTCCACAATCCGCATTCCGCAGGCCGCAATCCGTTCCGGCCCTCCGTTCTCGCGGCGCAGCGCGCGAAGTTCCTCGCCGACGATCCGCTGCAGCGTGAGCCGGAGACACAGGACGCGTCGAAGGTGCAGGAATGGGAGATCGGCCTCTCGGGCGACCTGGTGATCAACCTGCTCGGCAGTCCGGGCGACCGGCGCACCAACGTGCCGGCGCAGAACATCAACACGCTCGACGAGGTGCCTGACTCGAGCTGGTTCACCAACCGCATCTACTCCCGGCCGCTGTCAGTCGACGAGATCGCCAGGGGTGCCAACGTCAACGACGGTCCCGCATCGGGCCGGTGGACGGTCGTGCGCGCCAAGTCTTCAGGCGTGGCGCCGGGGTTCACGGCACGGGACGCGAAGGGTCAACTCTGGTTCATTTCGTTCGACGGGAAGAATAGTCCGGTCGCTCCGAGTGCGGCCGCCATGGTCGCGACCAGGCTGTTCTGGGCGCTCGGCTACTACCAGGTGGAGACCCATCTCACCACGTTCAGGCCGGAAGAGATCACGATCGACCAGTCCGCGACCATCCGTTCGCACGGCACGCGCAGGCGCCTGACCACCGCGGACATCCAGGCGGTGCTCGCGCGGTCGGCGAAGAGCGCCGACGGCTCCTATCGGGCCGCGGCGGGACGCGCCGTCCCGGGTCGGCCACTCGGCGGCTTCCGCTACCACGGCACTCGCCCGGATGACCCCAACGACGTCGTCTATCACGAGCACCGGCGCGAGCTGCGGGCGATGAAGGTCTTCGGCGCGTGGACCAATCTGGTCGACATCAAGGCCGGGAACACGCTGGACACGCTCCTCACCGAGAAGGGCCGTGCTACGGTCCGACACTACCTGCAGGACGTCGGATCCACGTTCGGGACGGGCGCCCTTGGGCCGCGCGACGGCGACGAAGGACACGAGTTCGTTTACGACGCGGGACCGGCGTTGAAGCGCCTGTTCACGTTCGGACTGTTTGTCAGTCCGTGGCAGACGATCGATTACGAACCGCACGCAGAAATCGGTCGGTTCGAAGCCGACCGGTTCGACCCGGAACGCTGGAAGACTCGGGTACCGGTCGCCGCGCTTCGCCATGCACGCGCGGACGACAATTTTTGGGCGGCGCTGCGGGTGATGGCATTCTCGGACGAACAGATCCGCGCCGCGGTCAAGGTCGGGGGGTACAGCGACCCTGGCGCAGAGAAGCAGCTGGCCGATGTGCTGATCAAACGACGCGACAAGATCGGCCGCGCGTATCTGGCGCGCGTGAATCCACTCACCCGTTTCGCCCTGTCGGATTCCGGAGTACTGACGTTCGAAAATCCCGCCGTAAGCGCGCGACATGCCGCCCCGCCGAAAGGTGGATACGAGACCACCTGGTCGACCTTCAACAATGGCAGCGGTGGGAGCACGCCGGTCGGCGCGCCGGTCACAACCCAGGACGAACGCGCCCAGGCGCCCGTCGACATCGCGCGCGACCAGCAGTTCGTCAAGGTGTCGATCCGCGCGGTGGAACCTCTGCACGCGTCGTGGTCGGTGCCGGTGGACGTTTACTTCCGCCGCTCCGGCAGCGGATGGCACCTCGTCGGCATCGAGCGATTGGCGTCCGCGTCAGCCGGGAGCGTGGTGCGGTAGCGGGGCGTCGCTTTCAGCTTTAAGCTCTAGGTGTAGTTTCTAAAGACGTTGTTCACTCGGAGCCACTCGGAAAGAATGGAGTTTCCACAGTCCTGAACCGAGAAGGAGGCCCCGAGTAAGGCGTTGCTGCAGGTGCGGGTCAGGCGGGAGGGCTGGCCCGTGGCGATGGCCGCCGAAGCGCAGAAGATCAGCCACCATGGCTGACGGACGGTTAGCGACACTGGAGGCCCCCTCGGTCCTCGGTCTATTCCCGAAGGGGTCGAGACGCTGCCAGAGGCGTTGCTCGCCGCGGGACTCGCCGAGCGGCTCGGCGCGGTGCATGCCGGCCGGATCCAGCCGCTCCCCTACGAGGCCGAGCGCGATCCCGACACCCTGCTGCTCAATCCGCGAGGCATTGCTGATTACTCGGTCGTACTCGCCGACGCAGTCGGCGCATTGCTGAATGCGGGGACAGTTCCGGTTGTCCTCGGCGGCGACTGCTCGATCGTCCTCGGCTGCCTGCTCGCGCTGAAGCGTCGCGGCCGCTACGGCCTTCTGTTCCTCGACGCGCATGCCGACTTCTATCAGCCCGAGGCAGAAATCCAGCGAACAGGACGAGTGGTGCATTCGCTTCCACGTCGGATGCGAAAATCTGGCTCGACACGGTCGTGCCGATGTTGGCGCCCATGATCACGCCGAGCGACTGCTGGAAGGTGCGCAGGCCGCCGTTGACGAGCGCAATCACCAGAATGATGGTGACCGACGACGAGTCAAGGATCGTCGTGGCAACGGCGCCTGTCGCCAAACCGGCGAATCGATTGGTGGTGAAGCGGCCGAGCAAATCGCGGGCGCGGGTGCTGGCCAGCGGTTCGATGCCCCGTGCGAGCTGGAGCACGCCAAATAGAACAGGACGAGCCCGCCGAGCACCTCGAGTGCGATGGTGGTCCAGTTCATGCGGTATTGGCTCCATGAAGCGCCACGTCTGAGAACCCAGGGAAGAGTGTGTCCGAGGACGGTAAACACCGTGCGACTCAGCCGTGGTGGCAGCGGACGTGCGGGGTTGAAGCTGAGTCGCGCGGACGATCCAGGGGGCGCCCGCCTGCGGGGATGATCAGTCTACGCGATCGACAGAGTGAGCGGCGAGGTCATGAAACGTGAATACCGGGTGGCCGCCGCACGGACTCCACGCTGCTCAGCGCTGGCGAGCGGTCGAGAGGGCGTCACGTCAATCGAGCATCCAGTCCGATGGACGGCGGTGTGCCAGGTACCCGCGACCTGGCCCGCGCTGACGAGCGCATGCCGGAACGTCACCGCGCTCGGACCCGACTGGATCGTGCTGGAGCCGTGCGGCACCGCGGCCCGATCCCGATACGCCACCAGATACTCGTCGTAGATGGGCAGAAGATGAACCCCGCGGCGAATTGAACCGGCGGATTCGGTTCCGCTCGTACGCCAGTAGGTCAATCCCGCCTCCGCGGCCGCCCCCGCCCCAACCATCTCGAGGCCTCGGCGCGCATCGGCGGTCGTGAGACCGGACCACCAGACAAAGTCCCGGATGGTGGCGGGACCATGACTGGTGAAGTACCGGCGCGTCAATTCTGCCAGTGATTCGTCGCGCGGCAGACGGCTCGTCGCCGGCGCTCGCTCGCTCAAGAGCGCATACGTGAACTGCTTCCCGCGCCGGGCTCCGCTGCAGATCACCCCCTCGAGCTCGGCGTACATCGAGACGAGACCCAGTTGAAAGCCATCGAGGGTGATGCGCGCACGCGCGAGTCGCGTTCCGAGCTCCGCCCGTGTCAGGTGATGGCCGCCGCCAAGCGCCCGCTCGAACGACGCGGCGGCAAGATTGAGTGTCTTGGTGTCGAGCCCTTGACGTCGCGTGTAGGAAGCCAGCGTGCGGTGGACACGCGGACCCGTGAGATCGAGCATCCACCCGATGTCCGCCGGCGTGACGAAGTGCCACGTCGGTCGCATCACGTGCGTGCGAAGGATGCGGCCTGTGTCGAAGGCGTGCTCGATTTCCGCGTTCGTCGTGTCACCCGCGAGGCGCAGCGCCAGCGCCCACTTGGCGAAGTGATATTCCTGCGCCTGAACGGCGCCGAGCCACCCCACGAGGTCCGCCGGCTGCCCGGTCACCGGTGGATCGACGCGCTGGTTTCGCAGGCGCTGCGTGCCGATGCCGGTGTTCACACGTGTGATCATGGATGCTCTAGAGAACACGACGTCGCTACATTCACCCTCAATGCGCTTTCGCGCCGGCGATATAATCCGCCGCACATGGTCGGAAAACAAGTCGGGCACGAGACGCTCTCCCCTCGGCAGCAGCGGGTCGCGTTGGTGCGCGGCCGGATCTCCGCAGATGTCGTCCTGATTTCCACGGCGAAAAAATGGATAGGGTGCGGGCCAGGGGCGCTGCTCGGCAGATGGCCGCGACCTGCTGATTGTCGGTCCGGCTCAACGGGAAGGGGGCACGCTCGAGCCGTCGGCGCCGCAGCGCTGCGGCAGTGGAGTGTCGACGCGGCGAGACAACGCGGAAACGTCGGGCCAGCACGCCGC
>JACDBQ010000071.1 GCA_013694845.1 Acidobacteriota bacterium | reverse complement strand
GCGTAACGCGCGGGCGGGGGCCTCGTTCATAGCCAAACCGTTACAGGCCCGGTGTTCGCCCCTGTAGTTGCATCCTCCACACCTCCGGTCCTCGTGAGGATTCTGGCCATAGGTGCCGCTGGGGCTTGAGTAGAAGTAGTGTGCTTCCCATGGATCGCTAGTGTGGGTTCTCTAAATTCTGTCGCGGTTTCTCTCTAAACTTTGTCGCCACCGGGCAAAGTCACGCGGCGTCCTCGGCCGCGGTGGAGGCACCCTCCTTCAGGTGCCGTGTCCGGTACGAGCGTCCACGCAGCACGTAGTGAGTACCGTGCTTCAGGAGGCGGTCCAGAATGGCTTCCGCCAAGTCGCCATCATGCAGCACCTGCCCGAGTGCCGCCAGAGGCTTGTTCGTGGTGACGATGATCGGACGGCGCCGCAGGTGCCGGGTACTGACCACCCGGAAGAGCACATTGGCGGCATCGGCGGCGTAGCTCTGGTACCCCAGCTCATCGATCACGAGCACGTGCGGATGCAGGTACGGTTCGAGCGCTTCATCGAGCGTACCGCGTGCCGCCGCCTTCGATAGATCGCCGACCAGTTCATCCGCCGTAATGAAACGCGCGTCGAAACCGTTCTGAATTGCGCGGTAAGCGATGGCGACTGCGAGATGCGTCTTCCCTCGTCCCGGCGCACCGGAGAGGATCGCACAGCGTCCTTCGGTCACGAGTTCCGGACCGAGCATGGTGCCGAGCATCTGCATGCGCACGCTGGTCTGGTACGTGAAGTCGAATTCCTCGATTGTACGCAGGTATGGGAAACGTGCCTTGCGGACGCAGCGCGAAATACGTGTCTGAGCACGATGTGCAATCTCTTCTGCACAGAGCGTTTCGAGATACGTACGATAGCTCATTCCTTCCTGCTCCGCGCGCACGGCAAGATCAGAGTAGTGACGCCGAATCGTCGGCAGGTGCAGTCGCTTCAGCATGCCGTCCACATCATCGAGTGACACGGGCGTAATCATGATGCTGCCTCCCGCGACGCGATCTGCACGACATATTCAGCCCCGTACAGCTGCTGAAACAGCGCACGCTGCAGCACGCGCAGAAACCGTGCTTCACCCATTTCCTCGAGCAGCATGAAGAGACGCTCGACGTCGCCTTTCCATGTGAGCGGCCGCGCATGAATCAGCTCCGTGAGATAGCTCCCTCCGACTGGACCGAGCTCCAGGATGCGTTCGCGCATGAAGTACAGCCGCTTGCGGGCACCGGCGACGGCCGCGAGCTGCTCGGCTCGCTGTCCTTCCAGATAACTCGTGCTGCCGACACGCGGGAAGCGCGGATGCAGGGCTTCGAAGCGGGCGCCCGCCGTCACGATCCGCACACGGTCGGGATACAAATGCAGCGTTGCCGGGATGCCACACGCGCCTGCCGGCATTGCATACCGAACGCCCTGAAACTCCACCAATGCCGTGGGTCCGACATGCACTGCGTAGCGAAGTCCATACTCTGCGGGTGCGATCGCGAGATCTTTCATGCGCGCCCGCTCAGCCGTCAGTCGGTGCGCCGGAATCTCTTTCGTGGCTCGGGACGGCCGCTCGTCATTCGCAACCGTGAGCCACTCCATCAGCTGACGCGGCAGATCATGCGCTACGTCTGCAAAACGCCGCGCGCGGAAGAAGCTCTTCTTCACCCAGCCGACGAGGTTTTCGACTGCACCCTTCTGCTCGGGAATCCTCGGCGTGCACAGCTCGATCACGAAGCCGTAGTCGATCGCCACCTGCGCCAGCGTCTGATTCCAGATCGGGCGGCGGTGCTCATCGCGGCCCGTCACCACGGTTTTCGGATTATCAAACACGACGCGAAGCGGGACACCGCCCGCATGCTCGAAGCACAGCAGCAGTGAACGCACGAGCGACTCAACGCGCTCGTCGGGTACGATCACGACCCACACCCAGCGCGAGTACTTCAGACGATATGCCGCGAAGTGAATCCGCTCGCTCCGGCCGTCCAGCAGCCGTACATCGGACTGGCCGAAATCGAATTGTGCGAATTCGCCCGCCACCCCCTCAAAGCGCACCATCAATTCGAGCGGCAGCTTCTCCTTCTCGATTCGGTACACCCGGTAGAAGGTGCTCTCGCCGAGATCCACGCCCTGCTCCCGCAGCTGACGCAGGCACTCCAAGGGCGGTGCCTGGGGGTCCTGAACCAGCAGGTCTCGCAGTTTGGGACCGAGCGTGTCGACCATTCCTGGCCGGCCCACGCCGCGCAGTCGTCTCGCTTTCCCGTCGTCGGCGTCCTCGACCGGCGGCTCCTTTACGATCCGCTGAATCGTGCGCCGCGTCACGCCGAAGTGAACGGCCATCACATTCGTCGAAATCCCGGCACTATGCATCTCGTGAACGGCATGTCTGTCGATCATCTGGATCATCCCCCGCCTCCTGCCGCTTGGTCAACGTCCCTGCGGAAGGGCGGAATTTAGGTCAACATGATCCCGACTGGCGACATAATTTAGAGAGAAATGGCGACAAAGTTTAGAGAACTCACAGCTAGGATAGGCCGCACAGCTTTCATTTTGGCCGAGTTCGTCGCCTCCACAGTTTCCGCAACCGGCACCGCCGTCTTCTGCCATCTGCATTTCCTGTGCGACGGCTCGGGCTGATACGAGGGAACCGGCGCCCAAGAAAAACCGCGAGTAGCAAGCTTGCCTTCTTCATCATAGCCTCTGTCATAGGGAGAAGTGCCTGTGGAGCCCCCACAAGTTACTGTTGCAGTACTATCTTCCATACAACAATGATTG
>JACDBQ010000059.1 GCA_013694845.1 Acidobacteriota bacterium | reverse complement strand
GTCTGCCGGATCGATGACTGAACCCGGGCCGCGGTCCTCTCTGCACTGCGTCCATTTCAAGCCTCCAGTTCGTGCCCCGACGTGGTCGCGTCGGGGCTCGTTTGTTCGCGGTAGAGACAATATGCCTGTGCCGGAAGGGCTGTCAAGCGAAAGTGACGGGGCGTTTCAGGAGCGAGCAGGGACGTCCTCGGGTCGGACGCGCCAGAAAGTACTTGCTCGATCTTCGGGTCGTAGGGTTATATTGGACGCGCAACGGACAAATGCGCCCAACCCAGCCTCGCCATTTGCGCGTCGCCACCCGCGGCACCACCCGTGAGATCAATCGCCGGATCGCGCTGAACCTCATTCGCACCAACCAGCCGATCTCGCGCGCCGACCTCGCCAGGCTGATGGAGACGCGTCGTGGCGCCGTCACCCTGCTGGTCAATGAGTTGATCCACGACGGTGTGGTCTTCGAAGGCGCGACCGGTGAGGCCAAACGCGGCCGGAAGCCCACGTTCCTGTACATCGACTCGCGAAAACGGTGCGTCGTCGCGGTCGACATCCGGCCGACCCGGACCTTCATCATGGTGACGGACCTGATGGGACATCAGCTGGCGAGCGTCACCAGCTTTCCCACCGAGCGCGATCCGAAACGGTTCATCGCCGCCCTCGCGAAGCGGGTCAAGAGCGTTCTGGTCGAACACAAGGATCTCGGCCGTTGCCAGGGCGTCGGCGTCGTGGTCCCCGGGATGGTGGAGTCGGAGGCCGGGCGGGTCCTCCTGGCGCCGAATCTCGGCTGGCGCAACGTCGACCTGCGGGATCCGCTTGCGTCTGCCCTGGGCCTGCCCGTCCAGATCGAAAATTCCGGGAAAGCCTGCGCACTGGCGCAACTCTGGGCCACCCGCGACGCCAGGGCGCCGACCAACTTTGTCTACATCACCGTGTCGGACGGCCTCGGCGTCGGCATCGTGCTCGGCGGCGAGATCGTGCGCGGTCAGCACAACATCGCCGGTGAATTCGGCCACGTGCCCCTGAATGTCGACGGGCCGCGATGCGGCTGCGGGGCAACCGGCTGCTGGGAAGCCTACGTGTCGAATCTCGCCACCTTGTCCAGGTACTTCGGGAGGGATCTTCGGGACCGCCCGGTCTCAGCGGACGTCGCGGCGCTGACCGTCGACGACCTCATCGCGCGTGCCCGCGGCGGGGACGCAAAAGCGCTTGCCGCGCTGCTGTCCACGGCGCGGTATCTCGGGCTCGGCCTCGGCTCGGTCGTGAACGCGATCGATCCGTCGCATGTCTACATCGGCGGAGAGATCACGGCCGCGTGGGATCTGATGGAGGCCACGGTGCGGACAGCGCTCGCAGAGCGGGCGCTCACGCCATCGGCGGGGGCGACGCCGATCACGGTCGTTCCCCCGGAGCACTACCCGCGCCTGCGGGGCGCCGCGGCCCTGGTCGCCGCACCGTCGTTCGCCGGAGAGGGGGTCGCGTGAAGCGACTCCTGACTGGCACCGCGTTCGTGACCGCGCTCGCAACCACGGTGATGACCGGAACGACCTTCCGCTCATCGCCTGAACCACCGCAGCCGTCGATCGAGACCGCGATATTCAAAGCGGACGTCGACGCGTTCTTCAACCGGGAAGTGCCGTCACATCTCGCGCAGGTCCCGACCGAGGGGCCGCTGCCCGATCGCGTGCATGGCGCGCTCACGACCGGCGAGTTTTCCTGGGGCACATTCGTCCGTGCCCTGGCGGCCTACGCCGAAACCCGTCAGACAAATTCCGTCGGCGGCCGCGACGTGGTCCCGCTGGTGGCGCGCGTCGGGGTCAGCGAATCCGCCAAAGGCAGCAAGGCGTTCGCGCAGCTCTACTCCGCCCTGGCGCTCCGCCACTTCGGCGCCGATCTCAAGCGCAATCCTCTCTGGCAATCCCTGTCGGATCGGGACCGCGCCGCCTGGACCTCGCTGCTGGACCCGACGCGGTTCTACGATCCGAAGACCCGTCGCGTCATCGACCTTTCGGAAAACTATCTCGGCGTCGCCTCACGGGTCGCCACGCTCGCCTTCCAGATGGGCGTGCTCGAGGATCGCGCCTTCGTCGACGCGCTGCTCGATCGTGCCGCGGAGCCTTTCAGCCGCGGCGCGCTCTACGCGGACGATGCCGGCAGCACTGGACGGTTCGACCGATACTCGAACGAGTACGCGCGGTATGTCTACGAG
>JACDBQ010000021.1 GCA_013694845.1 Acidobacteriota bacterium | reverse complement strand
GATTCACACCGGTCGTTAGCGCCTGGCACCTGTTGTCCGACAAGGGGTTGATCGAACTTGCGTCGAACCTGCCCTACGACACGCTCAACGGGCTCGCGCTGTTGTTCGCGCTGGCCATGGTATGGCCGGTGTACCGGACGCTGGGGCTGGCGTGGGCGATCTACATCCTGATCTCGGTCGTGCCGCCCGCCCTGGCGGGCGGCGTGTTGTCGCTCGGGCGTCTCACGTCGACCCTGTTTCCAATGTTCCTGGCACTCGCAGCGGTGCTTCCGCCACGCGCCGTGCCTCACTGGGCAACCGCCTTCGCGATCCTGCAGGGGCTCTGTGTCACGCTCTTCTTTACCTGGCGCCAGCTGTATTGACGCCGCCGTCGTCTGAAATCAAGGGCCGAACCCGTGTTCTATAATCGAGGCAGCTTCATGCATGCCACACGCACGCACCGCCGCTTTTCGGTGTCGATGCGGCCGCTGGTCGTCGTCCTGCTTGGTGTGTGTCTGCAAGGTTCCAGGGTGCCGGGGTTCCAGGGTTCCACGATTCCGTTCCCCCGTAGCGCCTGGACGGCCATCGCGCACGGCAAGGTCGCTGACGCCGAGGCGCTCGCGCGTGCCCAGCCGGCCGGTGACGCAGATGCCGCCGCGCTGCTCGGCCATCTCGCCATCCGGACGGGACGCTACGACGAGGCGGTCAAGCTTCTGGAGCCGGCCGCCACCCGGTCGCCGGTGAGCGATGCGGCGCTCGAATTGGGTCTGCTGCAGCTGCGGCTCGGCCGTTCGGAGGCGGGCCAGGGTCTGCTCTCTGGTATTTTCCGCCAGGGCTCCGGTGCGTCGGATCCGTTCGCGCTCGCTCGTGCGGCCCGTGCGGCACAGGCGTTGGGCCGTCCGCACGATGCAAACTCGCTGTTCCGTGCGGCCTCGACCGCCGCCGGCGGGGAGCCCTCGATCGACACCGGGTTCGGACTGCTGTTTCTCGACCGGTTCGACGAGCCCGAAGCGGTCCGTCGTCTCGAGTTGGTGACCCGGATGGATCCGCAGTGGGCGCCGGCGTTTGCCGGCATCGGCTGGGCGCTGGCCGACGTAAATCCCCCGGCCGCTGCCGCGGCGGCGACGAAGGCCCTCGAGATCGATCCAGCGCTCGACTCGGCCCAACTGCTGCTCGCGCAACTCGATCTCGACAACTCCCGCGCCGAGTCGGCGCGCGACCGGCTGTCGAAGATCCTCGCCGTCAACCCGCAGCACCTCGACGCGCGCGCACTGGTGGCAGCCATGGCGTACGTCAAGGGCGACCGGACGACCTACGACCAGGAGGTGCGGGACATTCTCGCCATCCATCCCGGGTTTGCCGAGATCTACCGCGCTACCGGTGACCTCGCCGCGAGGAATTACCGGTTCGACGAGGCGGTCACGCTCGCCCGTCAGGCGACCACCCTCGACCCGACCTCCGCCAGGGCATTCGGCGATCTCGGCATGCACCTGCTGCGAACGGGCGATGAACCCGAGGCCCGGCGCGCGCTCGAGCGCTCGTTCGAGGCGGACCGCTTCAACCGGGTCACCTACAACCTGCTAATGCTCCTCGACAAGCTCGACACCTTCACGGTCGTGACCGACGGCGATGTCGTCGTGAAGATGCACCCCGACGAAGCACCCGTGCTGCGCGAGTACGCGGTCTCGCTCGCGAAGGATGCGCTGAAGAGCCTGTCCGCGAAATACCAGTTCACGCCGAAGGGGCCGATCCTCATCGAGATTTTTCCGGTCCACGACGATTTTGCGGTCCGCAACCTCGGGCTTCCGGGGATGATCGGTGCGCTCGGCGCGTGCTTCGGCCGGGTCGTCACGATGGATTCGCCAAAGGCGCGTCCCCCGGGGGAGTTCTCATGGCAGGCGACGCTCTGGCACGAGATCGCACATGTGATCACGCTGCAGATGTCGAACCAGCGTGTGCCGCGCTGGCTGACCGAAGGGATTTCGGTCTACGAAGAAGCACAGGCCAGACCCGAGTGGGGCCGCGACATGGAAGTGCCGTTCGCCGTCGCGCTCGAGCAGGGGAAGGCCCTGAAGCTCACCGATCTGAATGCCGGCTTCACCAGCCCCGAGACGATTGCCCTGGCCTACTTCCAGGCCTCTCTGCTCGTCGACCATATCGTCAAAACCTACGGTGACGAGAAGCTGCGCGCGCTGGTACGATCGTACGGGGAAGGGCTCGAAGGTGACGCCGCGCTGACCAAGACGCTGGGCGCGTCGATGGCGCAGCTGCAATCCTCGTTCGACCGGACGCTGGACGCGCGGTTCAGCTCCCTGCGGACGGCGCTGCGACCGGTCAACGGGATCGACACCGCGGACCCGGACGCACTGCGGGCCGCCGCCTCCGCCCACCCGCAGAACTACGGCGTGCAGCTCGCCTACGGACGGACGCTCGCAGCAACGAAAGACAAGGGCGCCTACCAGCCGCTCGAACGTGCGGCCTCACTCGTGCCGATGGCGACCGGGGAGGAGAGCCCCCATGCCGTGATGGCCGAGCTTGCCGGGCAACTCGGTGACGAGCCGCGTGCGCTGATCGAGTACCAAGCCTTGCTGGCGCACGACCACACAGCCGTGGAGCCGGCCCGAAAGCTGGCGGCGCTGGCCGAAAAGCTCGGCAATGCCCCTGCCGCGGCACTCGGCTACGAGCGCGTGGTCGCGCTGGATCCCTCCGATGCCGCGGCGCACGCCGGGCTCGGACGGCTGGCACTGAAGACGAACCAGGCCGACATCGCGATCCGTGAATTCAGGGCTGCGCTTGCACTGGGGCCGGCCGACCGCGCAACCGCGCATTGCGATCTCGGAGAAGGCTACCTGGCGAAGGGGCTGTCTGCCGATGCCAAGCGCGAAGCGCTCGCTGCTCTCGAGATCGCTCCGACGTTCGAGCGAGCGCAGGAGCTGCTGCTCAAGGCGATCCAGTCGAATCGTCCCGCGGAGCAGCGGCAATGAGCGACTCCGGCGTGCGGTCGATGCCGCTGGCCCTGGCGGTGGGTCTTAGCGTCTGGCTGGGCGCGGGTTTCGTCACCGCGCCAACCGATGCGCAGGTCGGCTCGGTCCCCGACTCCCGGTTCGCCGGCCTGACGTGGACGTTCGCGCGCGTTCGTTACGACGCATGGACGATGCCGCGCGGTCGATTCACCAGCCCGGAGGAGGAACCCTGGTTCATCGACGCCCCGGCCGCTGAGCAGAACCTCTCGCGGCGGGTGAAGACCGTCACTGCCATCCAGGTGAACGATCCCGTCGTCATCACGCTCGAGGATCCGAACCTGTGGAAGTTCCCGTGGTTGTACCTGGTCGAACCGGGCAACCTCCGGCTGCGTGATGCCGAGGTCCCGATCCTGCGCGAGTTCCTCCTCCGTGGCGGAACACTGACGTTCGACGATTTTCACGGTCCGATCGAATGGGCCAATCTGAAGCGCGAAATGCAGCGCGTGTTCCCGGACCGGAAGATCATCGACCTGCCGTCCAACCACCCGATCTACAGCTGCTTCTATCAGCTCGACGGATTCCCGCAGACGCCCGGGCTCGGCTCGTTTCTCTACGGCCGCATGTGGGAGAAGGGTGGCTTCGAAGCCAAGCTGCGCGCGATTGAGGACGATGCCGGCCGCGCGATGGTGCTGATCAACTGGAATGTCGACATGGGCGACGGCTGGGAGTGGTCGAACGCCGCCGAATTTCCGGGCTACGTGAAATTCACCGCACAGGCGTATCGGATGCAGATCAACGAGATCATCTATTCGTTAACGCATTAGGCATGCAGCCCTGACAGGGCTGCGCTACGGGGTCTGATGACCACATCGACGGCGGACATTTCGGCGGTTGCGGAGCGCGTGGCGCTCGGGCGCGAGCGGATCCTCCGTGAGATCCGGAAGGTCATCGTCGGTCAGGACGAGGTCATCGACCAGGTGCTGATGGCGCTCTTCACCGGCGGTCACTGCCTGATCACCGGCGTGCCTGGGCTCGCCAAGACGCTGCTGATCAAGACCGTCGCACAGATCCTGGACCTCTCGTTCAAGCGGATCCAGTTCACCCCGGACCTCATGCCGGCCGACATCACCGGCACGGAAGTGCTCGACGAGGAGGGCGGCCATCGATCGCTGCGGTTCGTCAAAGGGCCGGTCTTCGCGCAGATCGTCCTGGCCGACGAGATCAACCGGACCCCGCCGAAGACGCAGGCCGCATTGCTCGAAGCGATGCAGGAGTACCACGTGACGGCCGCCGGCCGGACCTATCCGCTCGATCGTCCGTTCTTCGTGCTGGCCACCCAGAATCCGATCGAGCTCGAGGGGACGTATCCGCTGCCCGAAGCGCAGCTCGATCGGTTCATGTTCAACATCGTGATGACCTATCTCTCCGAAGACGAAGAGGTCCGGGTCGTCACCAACACGACCGGCATGGCGACCGAGCCCCCCTCCCGGGTGCTCAGTGGGCCAGACATTCTCGAGATCCAGCAGTTCGTGAGGCAGGTGCTGGTCGCCGAAGACGTGGCGCGCTATGCGGTCCGGCTAGTGGACGCCTCGCGCCCGGGTCGACAGAGCGACCATCAGTTCATCCGCGAATGGGTGAAGTGGGGCGCGGGGCTTCGGGCATCGCAGTCGCTCATCCTGGCGGGGAAGGCGCGCGCGCTGCTCAACAATCGCTACCACGTGTCGGTGGCCGACATTCAGGCGCTCGCGCGCCCGGTGCTCCGGCACCGGGTGATCCCGAACTTCTACGCCGAGTCGGAACGGATCACGGCCGACAACCTCGTGGAACGGCTGCTCGAAGCCGTCCCGCTTCCCCGCAGTGGCATGTAGGCATGGCCTCCGCCCCCGTTGGTCGCGCCCTGCGTTTCCTCGATCCCGGCGTCATCGCGCGTCTGGGGACGATGGAGCTCAAGGCGAGGACGGTGGTGGAAGGGTTTCTCTCGGGGCTTCATCGCAGCCCGTATAAAGGCTTCAGCGTTGAGTTCGCGGAATACCGCCAGTACCTCCCAGGCGACGATCTGAACACGATCGACTGGAAGGTCTACGCGCGGACGGACCGGCACTACGTGAAGAAGTTCGAGGAGGAGACGAACCTCGAGTGCCACCTGCTGCTCGACCAGAGCGCCTCGATGTCGTACCGCGGGGCCGCCCCCATGAGCAAGCTCGAATACGGGTCGGTGCTGGCCGCCTCGCTGGCGTTCCTGATGAACCGGCAGCGGGACGCGACCGGCTTCATCGCCTTCGATGAGCAGATCAGGTTCCGTCTGCCGGCCGCGGCGCGCCCCGGCCACTTGCACGCCCTGCTGCTGGCGCTCGAACGGGTGCAGACCGGACAGCGTTCGAACGTGGGCCGCCCGCTGCACCAGCTGGCGGAGGCGCTGGTCAAGCGCAGTCTCATCGTGCTGATCTCGGATCTGCTCGACGATCCGGAGCCGGTCATCAAAGGGCTACGCCACCTCAAGTTCCGCGGCTCGGACGTCGTGGTCTTCCAGGTGCTGGACCCGAATGAACTGACGTTCCCGTTCAAGACAGCAGCCAGGTTCACCGACGTGGAAACAGCCGAAGAGATCGTGGCCGACCCGTCGCGGGCGCGAACCGATTACCTGCGCGAGCTCGCGGGCCTGACCGGGCGCTACGACCGCGAGCTGCGCGGCGCAGGGATCGACTACGTGCAACTCGACACCTCGCAGCCGCTGGATTTTGCCTTGCTCGCTTACCTTTCGGCCCGCGCGAGGAGGAAGTGATGCACGGGCTGACAGCTTTCGCCACGGCCACAACGAGCACCATGAACACGAAGAAGCTGTTTCTTCGTGCTCATGGTGTTCTTGGCGGTCGTAGTGCCTGGAGGTCGTGATCCGTGTCGTTTCTGTACCCAGCCTTCCTGTTCGGCGCCCTCGCGGTCGCTGTCCCCATCGTGCTGCACCTGCTGCGGCGGGACGTGGCGCCGGAGGTTCCGTTTACGGCGGTGCGCCTGCTGAAGATTTCTCCTGTTGAACGGTCGCGTCGAACGCGCCTGCGGGATCTGCTGCTCCTCGCCGCACGGGTGGCGGCGGTGCTGCTGCTTGCGGCGGCCTTCGCGCGGCCCTTCGCGCCAGGAGCCGCGGCAGCCATGGCGCCCCTGCGGATCGTCGCCGTGGATCGTTCGTTCAGCATGGCTGCACCCGGCAGATTCGAGCGGGTGCTGGAACGTGCGCGCGCGGCGGTCGACGAAGCAGCATTCGCCGAGCGGGTCGCCGTCATTGCGTTCGACGACCGGGCGGCCGTGATCGCCGAGCCCGGGGCAGCCGCCGACGCACGTTCGTCACTGTCCACGCTGCGGGCGGGCAGCGGTGGGACCAGGTACTCGGCTGTGTTGTCCAGGGCCGCGGAGATGGCGAATGGCGGCGAGGCACGACTGATCGTGATCACGGACCTGCAGCGCGCCGGGTGGGAAGGGGACTCGCGCGCGCGCATTCCGGCCACGATGCAGGTCGAGACACGGGATACCGGCGCGCCGCCGGCGAATCTCGGTGTGGTGGACGCCCGTCTGGACGACCGACGCGTAACCGCCGCCATTCGCAACGCCTCGGCGGCGCCGGCGTCCGGCACCGTCACGCTCATGCATCAAGGCCGCGAGGTTGCCCGGGCCGGCTATGCGGCGGCGCCTGCCACGACTGTGGAGGTGTCGCTGCCATGGCAGCCATCGAGCGGCGGCGTCGTGCTCTCGATTGCCGACGACAAGGGCTATCCGGCTGACAACGCGCGATACCTGGTCATCCATGCAACCGAGATACCGGCGGTGATGATCGTGAGCTCGCCCGACTCGCCGGGGTTCTATCTTCAGCGGGCACTCGCCGCGGACGAGAGCCGGGATCCGGGGGGCTTCCGCACCCGCCTGGTCAGCACGGCCGAGATCGCGGGCGGACGCGCCGAGATGATTGCGAAACACCGCGCCCTGGTGCTGCTGTCGACGCGAAACCTCGACCGGGCCGCGCGCGAGGCGATCGCCGGATTCGTTCGAACCGGGGGCGGTCTGCTGATTGCGGCGGCGCCCGACGTCGAACCTTCCGTTGTCGCGTCGCTGTTCGGGTGGAGCACCGCGGGTTTCGTCCCCGCAGAGGCCCGGCAGGCGTCGCTGACCGCCACCGACTCGCGCCACCCCATCCTGCGGCCGTTCGGGGCCTTCGCCGCCAATCTCGGGAACGTGCGATTCGAGCGTGCCTGGAAGGTCGACGGTACGGGATGGCACGTGGCCGCCAGGTTCGACGACGGGAGCCCGGCGCTGCTGGAACGGGGCGAGGGCCAGGGCCGCGTGGTGTTGTTTGCGTCGGACCTCGATCGACGCTGGAACGATTTTCCCGTGCACCCGACGTTCGTGCCGTTCGTCACCGAAGCCGTCCGGCACGTGGCCGCTCGCGCGGTTTCGCCGGACCAGTTCGTGGTCGGGCGTGTGCCGGCCGGGATTCCAGGAGAACCCGGCGTGCATCAACTCGAGGGTGGGCGGGCGATCGCCGTCAATGTCGATCCGCGCGAGTCGAGCACATCCCTGATGACCAGTCAGGAATTCTCTGACATGCTCGAGCCAGTGGCGGTCACCATGGCTCGGTCCGCACGGGAAGAACAGACCGAATCCCGACAGAGCCTCTGGCAATACGGCCTGCTGATGATGTTGGGCGTGCTGATCGTGGAGTCGTTTGTGGGCAGGGCGTGAGCACAATGCT
This sequence comes from Acidobacteriota bacterium, assembly GCA_013694845.1. GTDB lineage: Bacteria > Acidobacteriota > Vicinamibacteria > Vicinamibacterales > 2-12-FULL-66-21 > JACDCA01. The sequence goes on along the minus strand of JACDBQ010000021.1, from coordinate 9,551 downwards.
GAAGGCTGATCGACTCAACGCATTGATCGCGGCCGTGAGGCGGCGGTGGTTCATCACGGTTGCGCTGCGAACGGCAGGCGCAGGGTTGGCGGCGGCGGCCTTGCCGCTGCTCGCCGGTCTTGGCGTCTACTGGATGTTCGCCCCAGCAGGGGCCGCGCTGCTGGTCCTCGTGCCTGCCGCCGCCGTGATGTCGATCGCCGCCGCATTCCTCGTGATGCGGCGCATGGAACCGCGGCCCGACGATACGCGCGTTGCGCGGTTCATCGAGGAACGTGCCGGCCAGTTGCCTGCGCCCCAGTCGATGGACGACTGCGTCGTCAGTGCCGTGCAGGCGTCGGCGCTTCCGCCAGCGGACGCGCGCAGGCCTTTCGCCGATCTGGTGATTGCGGCGGCGCTTCGCCGGCTGAATGGAATCGATGCCCCGGCCCTGATCCCGTCCGCAGCGATCCGGGGAGCCGCCGCCGCGGGTCTGGGCGGCGTCGCGCTGATGGCGCTGGCACTCGTCCTCGGTGCGCCGGCGATGGTCCAGAGCTGGGACGCGGCGCGATTGCAGCTGTTTCCCCAGTCCATCTCCGTCGAGGTCCTGCCGGGTGATGTGCGGATCGCGGCGGGCCTGCCGCTGTCGATCAAGGCCCGGTTGCTCGCGAATGGCCTGCCCTTCGCGGCGGCGAAGCCCAGGCTCGTCGTCTCGTCCGGAGCCGACGAACGGACCGTCGAAATGACCGCCGACGGCGAGGGCTTCACGTTCGCGTTCGATTCGATCGACCGGACCTTTCACTACCGGGTCACGGCTGGCGCAGTGTCGTCGAACGATTACACCGTCACCGCGCTCTTCGCCCCCCGCGTGACCCGCATCGACTTGCAGTATCGATATCCGTCCTTCACCGGTCTTGCGCCGCGCAGCGAAGACGACGGCGGGGACATTTACGGTCCGGCCGGCACCCGCGTCCGCCTGGCGATCCACACCGACAAGCCGGTGGCGTCGGGGCAGCTCGGGATGGCGAAAGGATTCCCCGAGTTGCGGCGTGCGGGTGAGCGAGTGCTCGAAGCTGACCTGGTGGTCGCGCGTGACGACTCCTACCGGATCCATCTGCGGGACCACGATGGTCTCGCGTCGGATGGCGACACCGAGTACTTCATCCGCGTCATGGAGGACCGGCCACCCGATGTCCGGATCCTGCGGCCATCCGGAGACCAGGGGATCACGCCGCTCCAGGAAATATCGATCGAGGCACGCGCCGAAGACGATTACGGCGTGGCGTCGCTGGACCTCGTGTACTCGGTCGGCGGGGGCAAAGAGCACGTCGTTCCGTTCACGCGTCTGGCCGGGGGCGATACCCAGCGCACCGGCGCGCACCTGCTCGCGGCCGAAGACCTGAACGTGCGTCCCGGCGATGTGATTGCCTACTACGCACGAGCGCGAGACGTGGCCCGCGGCCGGCGGGCGACGGAAACGAAGAGTGATCTGTTTTTTCTCGAGATCAAACCGTTCAACGAAGAGTTCGTCGCCGCCCAGAGCCAGGCGGGTGCCAGCGCGAGCGGCGACCCGCAGATCGACTCGCTGATCGAGGCGCAGAAGGACATCATCAGCGCCACGTGGAACATCGAACGGCGTTCGGTCGGCGGTCGGTCCGCGGACGACGTGAAGGCGATCGCCCGGGCGCAGGCGGACCTGAAGGCGCGGGCCGAGCGGGTGCTTGCCAGTACCCCCGGCCGGCGAGGTCGCGGCCTGATGCCGCCCCAACGCCCTGCCGCCCAGGTTCCGCCATCGCGTGGCGGCGTCCCAGGTGACCCGGTGGCCGCTGCCGTGGAGGCGATGACCAGGGCAGTCGAGGAACTGGTGTCGACCCGAACGCGCGAGGCGATCCCGCATGAGATGTCCGCGCTCAACGGCCTGCTGCAGGCCCAGGCGGAGGTTCGCCGGCGGCAGATTACCCAGCAGGCACGGGGCAGCGGGAGCGGGGGCAACCGGCAGACCCAGGATCTCTCGGCATTGTTCGACAAGGAGCTGCAGCGGCAGCAACAAACCAACTACGAGCAGCGATCGCAGGTCGAGGAGCGGCAGCCCCCTAGTCAATCGGAGCAGGCGATGGCCGATCGCATCAAGGACCTCGCGCGGCGGCAGGAGGAGCTCAGTCGCCAGCAGCAGCAACTCGCAGCCATGCCAGCGGAGCAACGTAGGCGCGAGCTCGAACGGCTGGCGCGCGAGCAGCAGGAACTCCGGCGCCAGACCGAAGAGCTGTCCAAACAGATGCCGCAGCCTTCAACGCCTCAGCGCGGTTCGCAGTCAGGCCAGCAGTCACAGCCGCAGGGCCCGCAACCAGGGCCACAGCGAGGACAACAGCAGTCGGGGCAACCGGCAGGACAGGGAAGTGCCGGGATGCGGAGCGCTGCCGAACAGATGCGGCGCGCCGCCGACGACATGCGGCGCAACGCCGGTGAGTCGGCCGCGCGAAATGGGCAGCGTGCCGCGGACGAATTGCGCCAGCTCGAGCAAGACATGCGCGGTGGAGCTGACGCGCGCCAGCGGGCGGCGGCTGACCTGCAGGCCGAGGCGCAGCAGATCGCACAGGAGCAGAGGCGGATCGCATCCGAAGCGGAGCGAATGGAGCAGAGCGGATCCGCGGGTGGTACCGAGCCGCGCCGGCGCCTCGCCGCTGACAAGGACCGGTTGTCCGAACGGGTCGACGCATTGAAACGTGACGCGCAGCGGCTGGCGGTACAACCATCACGGCCAACGCCTCCAGGGCAGCCTCGCTCCGGTGGCTCCGACAAGACCGGCGCCGACGAACGAGGACGCGCGCGCGCGGCGGCAGGCGAGCTGGACCGCCAGCGCGTGGCCGAGCGCATGCGAGAGACGGCGCAGCAGATGCGGGACGGCGCGACGCCTCCGTCGGCCCGTAGTGAGGGCGCGCTCGCGAAGGCCCTGGAGCAGGTGGTCGAAAAACTGGGCGGCGCTGCTCCGGCCGACACCCGCAAACTTGCCGAGCAACTCGACCGGTCGCGCGAAATCCGTGAGCGCCTCGACCAGCTCGAAACGCAGATGCGGGCCGCGGCAGGCACGCAGGACGGCCAGTCACAGAAGCTTCGTCAACAGTACGAGCAGGAGCTTGGCCGCGCACGCGCGGAAACCATGGGGCCGCGAGCCGGCTCCGAACAGCGTGATGGCAGTCGCGGCTCCACCCCGGAGCAACCGGAGCACAGTCGATCGGCCCCGGGCACGGAGGCGTTCAAGCAGGACCGCAGCGGCTGGGAATCGCTGCGCAAGGATGTGAACCGCGCGCTCGAGGCGCGTGACGCCGCCGTCTCCCGCCAACTGTCCACGGCGCTCGCCGAGGATCGCTTCAACGCCGGGGGCAGCGAACGTGTCCCCGAACGGTATCGCGGTTTGGTCGCGAAGTACTACGAGTCTCTCGCCCGGGCGAAAAAATAGTGAGCTTTGCGAACCCGCTGCCCTCGTGGGCACTGACGCTCGTCGTCGGCGCGGCTGCGGCGCTCGCCTGGCACACCTACCGGGGCTTGGGCGGCTGGCCAACCCGTCGCTCCGTACTTTCGGGCCTGCGCTTCCTCACGCTGCTCCTGCTGATCGTCATCGTCATGCGTCCGGTGACACGCCTCACCGTGACCGACACCCGCGACGTCGTGGTCCCGATCCTCGTGGACACATCCCGCAGCATGGCGATCGACGATGCCGGGGGCGCTCGGCGGATCGATCGTGCGCGCGAGTTCCTCTCCAACGAGCTGTTGCCGGGGATTGGTCCGCACTTCCAGGCCGAAGTGTTGTCGTTTGGAGAACAGGTGGCGGCGGCGGAGCCGGCAACGCTGGCCGCGACCGCCCGGCGAAGCGACCTCGCCGGCGCGCTCACCACTGTACGTGAGCGCTACCGCGGTCGACCGGTTGGCGGGGTCATCGTCATCAGCGACGGCGGCGATACCAGCGGCGGGCTGGACCTGTCGGGCGCGGAGGGCACGGTGCCGCCGGTGTTTGCCTACGGGGTGGGCTCCGCCGACGCGGACGGGGACCGGGAGGTGTTGAGCGTCACCGCGGCCGAAGCGGTGCTCGACAGCTCGCGTGTGGACCTGGCCGTCTCCGCGATCGCGCACGGTGCGCCAGGGACGTCAGTGGAGTTGCGCCTGCTCGAGAACGGCCGTCCGCGTGAAGTGCGCCACGTGAAACCGCCCGCGGACGGAGGTCTCATCCGCGAAGTGTTCCAGGTCTCTCCGGCCGCCGGGTCCGCCACGATATACACCGCCGAGATCCCGAAGACGGCCGCCGAGCTCGTGCCCGAGAACAACAGCCGCAGCGTTCTCGTGCAGCCACCCTCACGCCCCCGTCGCGTGCTCCTGGTCGAAGGCGCGCCAGGTTTCGAGCACAGCTTTCTGAAGCGCGCGCTGGCCGCCGATCGCAGCCTGGAGGTCGACTCCGTCGTGCGCAAGGGAGAGAACGAGCAGGGGGCCGATACCTATTACGTCCAGGCGCTGCGCGGACGCGGAGATGCCCTCACATCCGGCTATCCTCCCGACGCCCAGAGCCTCTTCGGCTACGACGCGGTTGCCTTCGCGAATGTCGGCGGTGAACAACTGACGACCGCTCAGCTCGAGGCCACCCGCGAGTTCGTGGCGCGGCGGGGTGGAGGGCTTCTCGTCCTCGGCGGGCAGTCCTTCCTCAATCGCGGGTTGGTCGGGACGCCGGTTGAGGACGCCCTTCCGGTGGAGCTCGATGGGCGGGTCGACGCGGCCGTGCCGGCGGGACCTGTACGCGGCGGCAAAGGAATCGTGCTCACTGACGCCGGCAGCGAGCACCCGGTGACGCGGATCGCAGGAACGGCGGAGGAGAGTCGCAAGCGATGGGAAGCGCTGCCGCCGCTCGCGGCCGCGGCGGCGATCGGCCGTGCCCGGTCCGGCGCGTCGATCCTCGCGACGACGACGGCGGGTGGAGCGTCGCGGCCACTGATCGCGGTGCAGCGGTATGGAGAAGGACGCTCGATGGTCTTCGCCGGCGAAGCGTCGTGGCGCTGGCGCATGATGCTGCCGTCCAGCGACCATACCTACGAAACGTTCTGGCGTCAGACGATTCGCTGGCTTGCCCTCGGCGCCACCGATCCGGTCACGATCTATCCGCCTTCCGCGGCCGGTGCCGGCGACGAAGTGGCCGTGCGGGTGGCCGTGCGCGATGCAGCGTTCATCCCGCTGCGGGATGCCGACGTCGACGTGCGTGTGTCGGGACCCGACGGCCTGCTGCAGCACCTTCGCGCGTCGACTGAAGGACGCGCAGCGGACGACGCCGTGTTCGCCGCCCGGTTCGTGCCCGTGCAGGCGGGGCTGTACCGCGTCAGCGTCTCGGCGCGGACAGGCGGAGTCGACGCGGGATCCGCATCCGCTGCGGTTCTGGTCGGCGGCGCTGACATCGAGATGTCGGATCCGCGGATGAACATCGCGTTGCTCGAACGCATCGCCGCCGCCACCGGCGGTCGGCTGATCGAGTCGGGCCAGATACCGGCCCTCGTCGACACGCTCAGGGCGGCGACGCCGGCGGCCGCGCTCGCCGTGCGGAAGGACCTGTGGCACAACGCCTGGTCATTCGTCCTTCTCGTCGGATTACTCGCTGGTGAATGGCTGCTTCGCCGCCGGTGGGGGTTGCGCTGACATGGCCGCGCCCACGAGGACGCGCGTGAGCGGGACTGCCCGGGCGCTGCGGCTCGTGCTGGCGGCACTCGTGCTGGCGCTGCCGCGCGCGGCCGCCGCGCAGGAACGATTCGCGCTCGTCGTCTCCGGCGCGACGGGCGGAGAGGTCTATGCGTCGCAGTATGCGGGATGGATCGACCGTTTTACCCGTACGCTGACCGGACGGCTCAAGTTCGATCCAGCTCGCGTGACCGTCCTCTCAGAATCCGGAAACCCGCAAGCGGCCGCGACCGCCGACAACGTCCGGAAGGCGATCGCCTCCGTGCGACAGAGGATGAAGGGGGAAGACCAGCTCATCATTCTTCTGGTCGGACACGGTACGTTCGATGGGACTGACGCGAAATTCAACCTGGTCGGGCCGGATCTGGAGTCGGCGGCGTGGGCGGCGCTGCTGCAGCCCCTCCCGGGCCGCGTGGTCATCGTCAACAGCACCGCGGGAAGCTTTCCCTTCATCGAGCGCCTGAGTGGCCCGCGGCGCATCGTCATCACCGCCACAGATTCGGTCGCGCAGCGATTCGACACCGTCTTCGCCGAATACTTCGTCAAGGCCTTCGAGACAGATTCGGCCGACCTCGACAAGAACGGCCGGATCTCGGTGTGGGAAGCGTTCGCCTGGGGGGCTGCCAGTGTGCGCCGGCACTATCAGCAACGAGGTCAACTCTCGACCGAGCGCCCTCTGCTCGACGATAACGGCGATGCACGAGGACAGTCGGCCGTCGAGCAGGGAGGCGACGGCGCGCAGGCCAGCCAGACCTACCTCGATATATCGGTGCCAGGCGCGGCCCCGACCGACCACGAGCTGTTGCGGCTTCTGCAGCGCAAGGCCCTGCTCGAAGGGGAGCTTGAGGAATTGAAGATTCGCAGGGCGTTCCTGCCGTCCGTCGAATACACGCGCGAGTTCGAACGGATCATCACCGACTTCGCCCGGGTGTCGAGCGAGATACGGAAGCGCGGGGGAACGTAGGAGAGAGTGCTGGGTGCTGGGGTGCGGTGGGCGCGGGTGTTGCAGTCACCTCAGGCGGCCGAGCCGGCCATGAGGGGGTGCTTTGATGGATATGAGATCGTCACGGGACTGGCCGCGAGCGCTGTTGCTGCTCGTCCTCGTCCTGATGTCTTCCGGGTGCGAGGCGATCGGGAACATCTTCCAGGCGGGTGTGTGGGTCGGCGTCATCGTCGTGGTGCTCGTTCTCGGGGTGATTGGATTCCTCGTGGCAAAAATTCGCCGCTGAGCGCACCTCGTGTCGGGCGGCAGCTCTGCTGATCGCTCACAGCCGTGACCCCGGGTGAGCTCGTCGAGAGGCCCGGTCAGCCCACGTGAATACGCGGGCGCCGCATGGGATCCGGTTCGGCTTGCCTGAGCACTTCGCGGGTGACTGGGGCGGTGTCACCCTCGCCGAACGCGAGGAACTTCAACAGGTAGACGATCGGATTGCCTTCAGTCCAGCCAAAGTACGCGTGGGGCAATTGGTCCGTCCGATCGCGGATGAACAGCAGCAGGGCCGCGATGGCATTGGGGATGGCAGCGCTCACGCATCGCAGAACCTGGTAGCCCTCCACCGCAACCCCCTCGACTCGCAGCACACCGCTGAACTCGGATGCGTCCGACGGTCGTATTTCGACGAACAACACCGGCGCGTCCAGCGGCAGATGATGCGAGTCTCGCGCTTCACGCAGTTTGTGTTCGTACTCTTCCGGCAGCCCGGTATCGGGCCGGTTCGCGATGATCCGGACCGGTGACGACGCGGCCTGCCGCAGAAAGGCGTGCGCTAGGTCGTCGGCTTCGACGCGCTGGACCCGGAGCTCCGTCGAGCGCAGGACACGTGAGACCAGTGACGTCATGATGATGGTCGCGATGAACCACGCCGCGATCTTCACTCCATCAGGCCGCTCGACGATGTTGATCACGGTGGTGTAGGCGAATACCAGGGTGATGAGCATGAAGGCGGCGAACTCGCGGCGGCGCCGAACCCTGGCGTTCAGCGTGACGGCTACCGAGGCCGACGTCATCAGCACCAGCACGCCGGTGGCATACGCGCCCCCCTGTGCCTCTACGCTGGCGTTGAAGATGACGGTGATCAGGAAGGTGATGGCTGTGAACAGCACCACCAGCGGCCGGGTGGCGCGCGTCCATTCCGGCGCCATGCCGTAGCGCGGCAGGTAGCGCGGCACCAGGTTGAGCAGCCCGGCCATCGCGGAGGCCCCCGCAAACCAGAGGATCGCGATCGTGCTGATGTCGTAGACGGTGCCGAAGATCTCCCCGAGGTGCTCGTGCGCCAGGTAGGAAAGGGCACGGCCGGAGGCCTCGCCGCCCGTGGCGAACGCCTCGGCAGGGATGAGAAGCGTGGTCACGACCGCGCTGCCGATCAGCATCACGCTCATGATCAGCGCCGCTGTTCCCAGCAGGCGCTTGGCGTTTCGAATGCGCGCCGCAGGATGAACTGGATCGTCGGTGGTGTTCCCCTTCACGAGCGGCATGATCGCCACGCCCGTCTCGAACCCCGAGAGACCCAGGGCCAGCTTCGGGAACAGCAGCAGCGCAACCCCCACCATCATCAGGGGGTTGCCGTGCTGCGTGAACAACGCGTTCGTCCAGCGGGGGATGTAGTCAGGATGTCGCACGATCTCCGTGGCACCCCAGACAATGATGACGACGTTGAGCCCGAGGTAGACGATGACGATCGCCACCGCGAGGCCGATGGCTTCCTTGAAACCTTTGAGGAACACGGCGCCAAGTGCCGTGAGCAGGACCAGGGTCACCGTGACCGGCCGATCGAAGGCCTGCGGAACGAAGGGGTTATGGATCAGGTGCTCGGTCGCGTCCGCGGCCGACAGCGTGATCGTGATGATGAAATCGGTCGCGGCAAACCCCAGCAGCACGAGAACGAAGGCCTTACCCCGCCAACGCGGCAGGAGATCTTCGAGCATCGAGATACTGCCCTGACCGTGCGGACTCGCTTCGGCGACCCGTCTATACACGGGAAGAGCGCCGACCAGCGTGAGAACGACCAGGATCAGCGTTGCGACCGGAGAAAGCGCGCCCGCCGCCAGGAAGGCGATCCCGGGTTGATAGCCAAGCGTCGAGAAGTAATCGACGCCCGTGAGGCACATGACCTTCCACCAGGCGGCCTGGTGGGGCGCGGACTCCTGGGTTGCCGGGGTTTCTCGCAACCCTTCGAAGAACCAGCGCAGGAAACGACCCTGTGGCGAGGGGTTTGGACTCTCGATCGATGCGACGGACAACCCTTCTTAAGTACAACGGGATCGCGTAAGGAAGTCGTAAAAACCATTACGGCTTCCTTGCGGACCTTTGCCGACTTCCTCACGCGGTTGGTTCCTACAGTCAGGGGATGCGCAACGTTTCCTTACGGACCATGGTCGTCGCCGGCAGCCTGGGTGTGAGTGGGACCGTCGGACTCGTCCTGATCGCCCCGGCTGGCGTCGGTTTCGGCATGGCCATCGGCAGTGCGCTGGCCTGGTGCTGGTGGATCGACACGTATCCCCACACTTGATCTCGGCGACCGCGCAGGGCACCATCAACAGGCCTGTGGCGCACTCCTTCTGTCTCTCGCCGCGACGGCGGCGCTGACCGCAATCTACTCCGTATGGCTCGGGGTCACGAATCCGACCATCGTCGCGCTGTCCTTCCTGCTGATCGTGCTCGTCGTCGCCGCGGTCTCGCGCCGGTGGGTGGCGATCTCCACATCCTTTGCGGCCTTTCTCTGCTTCAACCTCTTTTTCCTGCCTCCCGTCGGAACGCTCGCGATTGCCGATCCCGCGCACTGGGTGGCGCTCTTCACCCTGCTCGCGGTCAGCGTGGTGGCCAGCCACCTGTCGGCGCAGGCACGCCATCGCACGGACGAGGCGAC
>JACDBQ010000100.1 GCA_013694845.1 Acidobacteriota bacterium | reverse complement strand
TGGCCGTGCTCACCTGCACGTGGTACCTCGCACGTCGCACCTCGCACGTGTTACTTGGCACGTGGCACCTCGCACGTCGCACGTCGGACCTATGTAAGGAGCAGGCTCAGGCACGTCAGGGCGGCTTCCGCCTTTTCGAATTCGCTGGCGTCGATGGCCGCTGTCGTGAAGCCGAGGGCGTCGAGCTTGCGCCGGGTCAGGGGAGCGGACGCGGCGACGTGGACGACCTCTCCGACGAGGACGGCGTTCGCTCCATACGGTTCTTCAGGCGCCACCGGGATGCACTGCCATCGGCTCAGGAGGTCGACATCGATCCAGGCGGGGTTGACGAGAACGGTCTCGTCCCCGACGAAGGTCACGGCCGATTTCAGATGGAGGCAGCCCGACGGGGTGACGGCCACGACGTCGTAGCCACGTGGCTGGACGATCTCGGCGAACTGGCGGGTGCCCTCCGAGTTGTTGCGTGCCGTCTGCCCGACGAAAAAGGTCCGGTTGACGCGGAGCACATCGCCCCCCTCGAGTGTGCCTGGTGCCGTGATTCGGACGATCGGACGAACGGTCTCGAGCGCTGTCGCGATGCTCTCCACTTCGCCGAGGCGGCTTTCGATTCCAGGCCGTGTGATCACGGCGCACTCGTCGACGACGACGGCCGTGTCTTCGACGAAGACTGCATCGGGAAGCGCCGACTGTGCCGGGAGGATGCGCACGTCCACCCCGTGCGACCTCAACACGGCGGCATACCGCTCGTGCTGCCCGACGGCGCGGTCCAAGTCGATCGGCTCCCGCTGACGGTAGGTCAGCGCACAGCGGCCCAGGGCCGGCGAGGGGGAGCGCATGATCGCCCGCATGCGACCAGTGTAAACGGTGGACGCTTGCGATCGGTATAATCCCTCGGTCAGCCAACATCCGTAATCGGAGAATTGAATGAAACGCCAGAGTTCCATGTTGATTGTCGCCTTCGCGATGGCCGCCGCCGCACTGCCTGCGATGCAGGGGCAGGAGCGCCTGGACGAGGCGTCGCTCAAGGGTATCGAACTGCGCAGCATCGGCCCCGGGTTCGTCACCGGCCGCGTGCAGGACGTCGAGATCGACCCCAGGAACCCGAGTGTCTGGTACGTCGCGAGCGCATTCGGCGGCCTGTGGAAGACCGAGAATCGCGGGGTGATCTTCACGCCGATCTTCGACGACGGTGGCTCCTTCACGCTCTGCTGCGTGACGATCGATCCAAAGGATTCGAACGTCGTGTGGCTGGGCACGGGCGAGAACACCAGCCAGCGCAGCGCCCATTTCGGGGACGGAGTTTACAAGTCGACGGATGCCGGGAAGACCTGGAAGCGGATGGGTCTGGAAAACTCGGAGCATCTCGGCGAGATCATCATCGATCCACGGAGCTCGAACGTCGTCTACGTGTCCTCGCAGGGGCCGCTCTGGTCAGCGGGCGGCGATCGTGGCCTCTACAAGACCACGGACGGTGGCGCGACCTGGACACGAGTGCTGCACGTGAGCGACGACACCGGAATCTCCGACTTGGCGTTTCAGCCCGGCAAGCCGGACGTCATTTATGCGACCGCCTACCAGCGTCGCCGTGCGGTCGGCCAGATGATCGGCGGCGGCCCGGAGGGAGGCATCTACAAGACGACCGATGGCGGCAAGAAGTGGACAAAGCTGACCAGGGGACTCCCCACGGGTGACACCGGACGCGCCGGTCTCGCTGTCGATGCGAAGAACCCCAACCGTGTCTATGCCTTGATTGACGCGAAGCGCCCGGAATCAGGTTTCTTCCGTTCAGACGATGCCGGTGCGACGTGGACGCGGATCGGTCGCGAGGTTCAGCGGCCGGGCGCCGGCCGGGGCGGTCGTGCCCAACTCGTACCCGTGCAGCCCCCAGCGGCCTGCCAGCCCCTCGGCGTGCCGACCAAGACGACCCCGCCGAATGCCGGGGGAGAGGTGGTAGCGGGCGAAGAACCTCTGGTCGAATCGGCCCTCGCCGACGATCAGGCGGCAGCGCAGCCCCCACCGGCCACACCCCCTGCTACGCCGCAGAACCCGCAGCCGCAGACACCACCGCCGCCGGCCGCGCCCCAGGGTCGGGGGAACCAGGGGCCGCAGGACGACTGTTATCGCGGCGGCGGCGCGCAGTACTACCACGAGATTTATGCCGATCCGTACCGGCCCGATTGGGTGTGGTCGATGAACGTCAACGTCGAGTTGAGCAAGGATGGCGGCAAGACGTGGAGCGACACCGGTCTGGAGGATACGGGCGTGCACGTCGACCATCACGCGCTCGAGTTCGATCCGGGCGACCCGAACCACATGCTGCTCGGTAACGACGGTGGCCTGTACGAGAGTTACGACCGGGGCAAGACGTGGCGGTTCTTCACCAACCTGCCGATCACCCAGTTCTACCGGGTGTCGATCGACAACGCGAAGCCGTTCTACAACGTGTGCGGCGGCACGCAGGACAACTTCTCGTTCTGCGGTCCGTCCCGCTCGGCCAACACCTGGGGCGTACGCACGAGCGACTGGTTCATCATCAACGGTGGCGACGGCTTCCAGTCCCGCAATGATCCCGAAGATCCGACGATCGTCTACGGGCAGTCGCAGGACGGGAATCCGTCGCGTTACAACCTGAGGACCGGTGACCGCCGAGGCATCCGGCCGCCCCAGTCGAATGGCACGGGCGGTGGCCGTGGCGGCCGCGGCGGTGGTGCCGGGGGAGCCGGGGGAGCCGGGGGAGCTGGCGGCGCCGATCCCGCCGCGCCTGCAGCGCCGGTAGTGCCGCGCGATCGCTCCAACTGGGACACACCCTTCATCGTCAGCCCGCACTCGGCCAGCCGGTTGTATTGGGCGAGCGAGTACGTCTACCGCTCAGACGATCGTGGCGACACGTGGACGCGGATCAGTCCTGATCTCACTCGCAAGCTGGATCCGTTCAACATCCCGATCATGGGCAAGGTCTGGCCGCGTGACTCCGTCGCCTTGAACACGTCGACGACCGCGCTGAGCAACGTCGTGTCGCTCGACGAGTCGCCGCTGATGGAAGGGCTGGTCTACGCCGGCACCGATGACGGGCTGCTGCAGATCACCGAAGATGGCGGCAGGAACTGGCGCAAGGTCGAGGACTTCCCGAGCGTGCCGAAGTACACCTACGTCTCGGACGTGGCGCCCTCGCCGCGTGACGCGAATGTGGTGTTTGTCGCACTGAACAACTGGCAGCGCGGCGACTTCAAGCCCTACATCGTGAAGAGCGCCGACCGCGGCAAGACCTGGACCAACATCACCGGGAACCTGCCGGACCGTCACGATGTCTGGACCGTCCTGCAGGATCACCAGAACGGGAACCTGCTGTTCGCGGGCACGGAGTTCGGGCTGTTCGTCAGTGTCGACGGTGGCGGCCGTTGGGTCCAGATGAAGGGCGGCCTGCCGGTCATTCAGGTGCGCGACATGGCGATCCATAAGCGCGAGAACGATCTCGTGCTGGCAACCTTCGGACGTGGTTTCTACGTCCTGGACGACTACAGCGCACTGCGCGAGCTCACGTCGCAGGCGCTCACCGATGAGGCGCGGCTCTTCCCGTTGCGCGATGCGCTGCTGTTCACCCCGAAGGGTATGGCGCCGGCCGGATCCGCCGGCATCGGCACGCTCTCGGGCAACACGACGTTCGCGAATCCCCCGGCGGGCGCGGTCTTCACCTACAACATCGGTCGGGAGATCGTCGGCGATGCGAAGCTGGTGCTCACGATCACCAACGAGCAGGGACAGCAGGTGCGTCGAATGGACGTCGACAAGGCCCCGGGCCTTCGCCGCGTGACCTGGAACCTGCGCGGCGACCTACCGGCCGCCGGGCAGGGTGGCCGCGGCGGTGGGCCGGGCCAGGCCGGCGGCGGTTTACCGGATGTCACGGCCCAGTTCTTCGCAGGGCGTGGCGGGCAGGACGGTCCGCCGGCGGCCCCTGGACTCTACCGGGCGCAACTCGGGAAGCAAGTGGGTGACAAAGTCGAGCCGATCGGGGTACCGCAGGCGTTCCGGGTCACGCAGCTGCAGCAGTAGAGATCAAGCGGGGCAGAGTCCAGAACCTGTTGACTCGTGGCATGTCCTGGACAGTGTTGACCCGTGTTGAACCGTGTTTGACCTGTGGCAAATGTCCAGAACGGTGTTGGACCGTGGCCATAGTGCTTTGCGAGAAAAAAGACCACGGCTGTCGCACCGGGACCTGGCGTCACCGAGCCGGCAGTGGCAGGTGCTTCCAGTCTCCGAACGCGAGCTCACGTGCGGCGAACTGGTAGATGACGACGCGCTTGGGCGCCAGACGCTGCGGGTCTGCTCGTGCCAGCATCTCCCGGGTTGCGAACGATCCGGCATCGTTCTGAACCATCCGGTCCACCGGCCGCCCAAGCGCGCGGCTCAACTGCTCGGCCATGCCTGCGCTCGTGCCCCAACCCATCGACTCCAGCGAATAGATGTTGGCGAAGCTGTCGCCGAGCAGGAGCACGTCGGCGTCGGCGGTGGGACGCCACGATGATCCGTCCGCCTGCCGGATCTGTCGGATGGTCGCCGTCTCCGGTGAGAACAGGGACTGACGTTCCGGCAGGTCGAGCATGCCGAAGACATCGCCGCGCTGGCTGATGTCGGCGGAATTCGTCAGGAAGCCCGGGTCCGGCACGTCCGGCAGCCGCACACGTTTTCGCACCGCATCGGCCAGCAACCCGACGACCATCTCCATTGCTTCCGGACGCCAGTGCGTGTCGGTCGCGAGGTATTGCGACGCGCCGGACGTCTGTCGTGCCTGCTCGAGTGAATCGGCTGGATCGAGGACCGTCACGCCGGCGCCTCGGATCTCCTGAATGAATCGGTCGTAATCCGGATTCTGCGGCCGCTCGCCGGCGCGCGCCGCGCCGGTCGCGAGCAGCTCTCCGTGGATCGTTGGTTTGACCGGCACCGGTACCAGAATCAGGGCGATGCCGCGCGACTCGAGATCCCGGTGCAGCTGGATGATTGCGGGTCGTGGATCCGGCTCGGGTGGTGCCGTCCACTCGGCGACCGTGCGGATGCGTCGCTGTCGCACGTCCTCCTCCAGGAACCCGCGTCCGGTTACGAACTCGACGTCAGGACGATAGAACAGCCAGCCGTCCCGGCCGACGTAGGCCTGTTCGTTGCCCGCGCCGAGCCGGCCTGACAGAAGCTGCTGCGCGCCGGGCCGAAGCGAGCCTGCGAGGCGGGATTCGTCTTCGAGCGATTTCTCGAACTCGTGCAGTCCCTCGAGCACCGCCCGGTTCGCGGCAATCAGCCC
>JACDBQ010000002.1 GCA_013694845.1 Acidobacteriota bacterium | reverse complement strand
TCGATCGTCAGCGCATTCTTCCGATCCTTCAGCACCCGCGCCAGCTCGATCAGGAATGCCGTGCTGGAGCCCGCGTCGTTGGCGCCGACGAAGGTGAACTCCTTGAAAAGCTTCGTGTCGTAGTGCCCGGCGATGATCAGCCGCCCGCTCCCCGGACCGGGGATCGTACCGCGAACATTGACCATCTTCACCGTGCCGATCGCTGTCTGCGCGTCGAACGGCTGCTCGGTTACCGCGATCCCCAGTGACGCCAGCTGCTGCTTGATGTAATCACGCGTCTTCTGCGCCCCGGGCGATCCAGCCGGACGCGGACCGATGGCGACGAGCTGTTTCAGATGATCGAAAGCCCGGGCCGATTCAAAGGCCGGGCTCCGGGAAGCCGCCGGCGACTGCGACTCGGCGGACACACACGCGAACGCAACCGCGAGGACGATGGTGGCGAGTATGGCTCGCACTAGCTCCCTGTCTCCAGCTCGCGCCGGATCTCGTCTTCGGTCAGCACGCACGCCGACGCCTTGGCTCTGGCGAAGATGCGCTCGACGACGGCATCGTCCGCCTGCAGTCCGCGGCGCTCCAGCCAGAACACCACGTTCGACTTGCCCGACATCGGCCCCACCTCGATCTCCTGTTCCCGGCCCACCATGCTGGCCGGAACCCCCGAGTAGACAGCATCCACGAGTGACACGTCGTTCTTCCGGAACGCCTTGATCACGGCCGCCGCGTGGACGCCGGTCGCCGTGCGGAACGCGTCCCTGCCAACTACCGGATAGTTGGAAGGGATGGGGACGCCGGTGGCGTCCGACACGACCTGGCAATACTCACCGAGCGCCGTGAGATCCCGCTCGATGTAACCCATGAGCACGAGGTTCACGAGCAGGGTGTCCATCGGAGTGTTGCCGACCCGTTCCCCGATCCCGATGGCTGCGCCGTGCAGGCGGGTGGCGCCGGCGTCGAGCGCCGCAATCGTATTGATCACGGCAAAATCGCGATCCCGATGACCGTGCCAGTCGATCCCGACCCCTCCACCGCACTCCTCGACCACCTGCCCGATGAAACGAACGACCGCGGCCGCGCCGGCAGGGGTGGAGTGGCCGACGGTATCCGCAATACACACCCGGGCCGCGCCGGCCCGGATCGCCGTCGAGTACAGCTGGCGCAGCGTCCCGGGATCCGCGCGAGTCGTGTCTTCAGTCACGAACATGACGGGAAGCCCTTCGCCGACCGCGAACGTGATGGCGTCCTCGGACAACTTCAGCAGCTGATCGATCGTCCACCCTTCCGCGTACTGCCGGAGAGGGCTGGAGCCGATGAAGCAGCAGCACTCGATCGCCATGCCGACCCGCTGCGAGATCTCGGCAATCGGCCTGATGTCGGCGATCACCGTGCGTGCGGCGCAGTTTGCCTTGACCCGAAGGCGGTGATCGACGATCTCGCGTGCGAGGCGCTCGACGTCCTTGACTACGTGCGGGCCGGCCCCGGGGAGGCCGATGTCGGCCGTATCGATCCCCAGACGGTCGATCAGGTGGAGGATGCGAAGCTTCTCGTCGATGGTCGGACAGCGGACGGATGGCGACTGCAACCCGTCCCGCAGGGTCTCGTCGTCCAGCAGCACCTCGAGGGGTCTTGCCGGGGTGCCGTTCCAATCGTGGATCAGAGAGGCGGGTGAGATCATCGGCTGCCGTCGTTGCGCCGAAGCGTGCGGATCGTCACGAGCCCGGCGAGCATGACCAGCGAGGCCCAGAACGTCGATACCCAGAGGGCGTCGAAGACGAACGGATCGAGTACCGAGGGGATGGTGACCTGCGGGCCACGACCGGCATCGTGCAGCGCGCTGCGGAAGAGATATTCCTTGATCCCCTTGCCGAGCGTCATGTCGTAGACGCCGTTCCAGAGCAGGACCCCGAGCGCCAGCCAGACGGCGACGAGGACCCGCTCGCGACGCGTCAATCGCTGCACGTCAGGGCCCGTATCGGAGCACCAGCGCGGTGATGTCGTCGCTCTGCGCCGCCCCCTTGGCGAACGCGCGCACGTCGGTGAACAGCGCCTCGAGCATCTGCTGCGGCTGCAGGCCGTTGTTGTTCTTCACCACCTCCACGATCCGGGCGTCACCGTATTCCTCGTCGGCCGCCGAGAGCGCCTCGGACACGCCATCGCTGAACACGATCAGCCAGTCGCCCACCGATAGCGTCACGGTCTCTTCCTCGAACGTCGCCCCTTCGAACAGGCCGACGATCGGGCCGCCGCACTCGAGCCGGCGCACGGCGCCTGACGGGCTGATGATCAGCGGCGGATTGTGGCCGGCGTTGCAATAGGTCAGACCGCCGTCATTCCGGAGACAGCCGTACATCAGAGTGACGAACCTGGACTCGATCCCGCGGCGATAGAGCGCGAGATTCACGCGGGTGATCGTCTCGGAGGGACGGGCGCTGGTGGCGGCCTGGGCGGCTAACATGCCCTGCATCATTGCGCTCAGGAGCGCCGCGGGCGGCCCCTTGCCGGCGACGTCGCCGAGGGCGAACCCCATGGTGCCGTCCGAAAGATCCACGTA
>JACDBQ010000926.1 GCA_013694845.1 Acidobacteriota bacterium | reverse complement strand
CGCCAGGTACGGAGGCATGCCCCGGATCCAGCCGCTCGTCGGCCTGATCGTCATCATGAGCGTGGCCTACGCGTTCTCGAACAACCGGCGCGCCATCGACCGGCGGACAGTGGCCTGGGGCCTGGCGTTACAGGTCGTGTTCGCGTTGCTCGTGCTCAAGACCGCAGCCGGGCAGCGACTGTTCCAGACGCTGGGAGCCGCGATCAACCGGCTGCTCGACTTCGCCTTCGTCGGATCGAGCTTCGTGTTCGGCCCGCTCGGGAGCAAGGAAGTCTGGCCGCGGATCATGACCACCGTCCTGGGCGAGGAGGGGCTGCGCTACGGCGTGGTGTTCGCCTTCCAGGTGCTGCCGACCATCATCTTCATCGCCGCGCTGTTCGCGATCCTGTATTACTTCGGCGTCATGCAGCTGATCGTCAGGCTGTTTGCGGTCGTCATGCACCGCGTCATGCGGGCCTCCGGGGCCGAATCGCTCAACGTCGCCGCCAGCATCTTCATGGGCCAGACGGAAGCCCCGCTCACGATCCGGCCTTTCCTGCCGCGCATGACGGAGTCGGAGCTGATGACGGTGATGACCTCGGGGATGGCACACATCTCGGGAGGCATCATGGCCGCCTACATCCTGTTCGGGATCGAGGCGCAGCACCTGCTCACCGCGGTCATCATGACGGCCCCCGGCACGTTGATGATGGCAAAGATCTTCGTTCCCGAAACCCAGGTGCCCGAGACGATGGGGACGGTGAAGCTCGAAGTGGAACGCACCGATGTCAACGTCATCGATGCGGCGGGGCGGGGCACCGGCGAGGGGCTCGCGCTCGCCCTCAACGTCGGCGCCATGCTGATCTCGTTCCTGGCACTGATCGCGCTGGTCAACGCCCTGCTTGGCCTGGTCGGGCTGAGCCTTCAGGAGATCTTCGGCTGGGTCTTTGCCCCGATCGCCTGGAGCATGGGCGTGCCGTGGCGCGACGCCGCCACCGTGGGGAACCTGCTCGGCACGCGCATGGCGCTCAACGAATTCGTCGCCTATTCGCAGCTCGGCTCGCTCAAGTCGGCGCTCGACCCGAAATCGTTCACCATCGCCACCTTTGCGTTGTGCGGCTTCGCGAACTTCAGTTCGATCGGGATTCAGATCGGCGGCATCGGCGCACTCGCGCCCACCCGTCGTCACGACCTGGCCCGCCTGGGCTTTCGGGCGATGCTGGCTGGAACGCTGGCGAACTTCATCACCGCGACGATCGCAGGATTCCTGCTGTGAACCGCCCGGTTGACGAGTCGCGCTATTTTCAGGACGTCGAGGCCGCGGCCCGGCTGCTCACCAGCCAGCCAGGGGCTCCGCCTGACGTCGCGATCGTACTCGGCTCCGGCCTGGGGGATTTTGCCGGCGGGTTGACGGACGCCGTCACGACTCCCTACGCGGAGATCCCGAACTGGCCGGCATCGGCTGTGGTCGGTCACGCCGGCAAGCTCGTGCTCGGGTCGCTCGCCGGAAAACGGGTCGCCGCGCTCGCCGGGCGGGCCCACTTCTACGAGGGTCATGACCTGCGCACCGTGACGTTCGCCACCCGCGTGCTGGGCCTGATGGGGGTGAAGACCCTGATCCTCACGAACGCGGCCGGGGGCATCAACCTGTCGTTCAAACCGGGAACGCTCATGGTGATCGACGATCACATCAACCTCCTCGGCAGCAATCCTCTCGTCGGCGCGAACGAGGATCGGTTCGGTGCGCGCTTTCCCGATATGACGAACGTCTATGCGAAGCGACTGCGCGAATCCGCCGACGAGGCCGCGGCGGCCAGGGGCCTGCGCGTGGCCCACGGCGTCTACGTCGCCGTCCACGGACCGAGCTACGAAACGCCCGCAGAGATCCGGTTCCTGCGGACGATTGGGGCGGATGCGGTTGGCATGTCCACGGTGCCGGAGGCGCTGGTCGCCCGTCACATGGGCATGGAGGTGCTTGGCATTTCCTGCATCACCAATCCCGCCGCGGGCGTGCTCCCCGAACCGCTGCACCACGAGGAAGTCATGGAAGTGGCGCGGCGCGTCAAGGGGGAGTTCTCGTCGCTTCTGGAGGGTGTCATTGAGCGGCTCTGACGAACGGTCGTGGCCGGCACGCGAGCGTCGGGGCGCCAGGGACCGCCGGTCCGGGTTCGATCGGCGCGACGAGAAAGCGTGGCAGTCGGTACCCCTGGAGGCCGAGAAATCCGTGGACCTGAGGCTGGTCGAAGCCGCCACCCGCGCCAGACTGCACGCGCAGGCCCCCTACTCGGGTTTCAAGGTCGGGGCCGCCCTCGAATTGACGGACGGCGGTATCGTGTGCGGTTGCAACATCGAGAATGCCTCCTACAGCCTGACCATCTGCGCCGAGAGGGTGGCGTTGGTCAAAGCGCTGTCCGAGGGGCAGGTCGCCTTCACACGTATCGCCGTCGTGGCAGACACGAAAGCGCCCACACCGCCGTGCGGTCCATGCCGGCAGCTGCTCTGGGAATACTGCGGCGACATCGAAGTAATCCTCGCCAACCTGGATGGCCCGGCCGGCCGGCATCGGCTGGCGGCATTGCTGCCGCTGCCGTTCGACGGCCGGCTGCTAACATAGACCAATGCTTCCCACGATCGAATGGCAGGGCGACACCATTGTCATGGTCGACCAGCGCAAGCTGCCCGGGCAGGAGATCTACGTGCGCTGCCGGACGTCGCAGGAAGTGGCCAAGGCGATCCGCACCATGATCATCCGCGGCGCTCCGGCGATTGGGGTCGCGGCCGGGATGGGAATCGCGCTCGGCATGCGCCGCAGCACCGCCAAGGGGACCAAGCAGTTCGCCGTCGAGTTCCAGAAGACGTGCGACATGATGGCGGCGACCAGGCCGACGGCGGTCAACCTGTTCTGGGCGATCGACCGCATGAAGCGGACCTTCGCCGAGGGGGCGCAGGCGGGGGAGTCGGCCGACGAACTGGCGGACCGCCTGGAACGCGAGGCCCGGGCGATCCACGACGAGGACGTGGCCAGCTGCAAGGCGATGGGCGCTTTCGGCGCGTCGCTCGTCGCCGACGGCTCACGCGTGCTGACCCATTGCAATGCGGGGGCGCTCGCCACCGCCGGCTATGGATCCGCGCTCGGGGTGATCCGCGCGGCTGTGGAGCAGGGCAAACGCATCGCGGTCTTTGCTGACGAAACGCGTCCGTTCCTGCAGGGATCCAGACTGACCGCCTGGGAGCTCCACCGGGACGGCATCAACACGACCGTGATCACCGAGAGCATGGCCGGGCCGCTCATGCGCGCCGGCGAGATCGATTTCGTGGTCGTCGGCGCCGATCGCATTGCGGCGAACGGCGACACCGCCAACAAGATCGGCACCTATACCGTCGCTGTCCTCGCCCACGAACACAAGATCCCGTTTTATGTCGCGGCGCCGTTGTCGACGATCGACCTGGCGACGCCCGACGGAGACCACATCCCGATCGAGGAGCGTGACCAGCGCGAGGTGTCGCATCTTGGGGCCTCGCGACTGACACCGGTGGGCGTAAAGATCCGGAATCCCGCGTTCGACGTGACGCCTCATCGCTATCTCACCGGCATCATCACCGAGCGCGGCATCTTCCGCGCACCGTTCGAGGTGTCATTGAAGAAAGCGTTCGAGGACCGGGCGCTGCAGGCCGGGTAATCCCGATGCGCGTTCTCGGGATCGAGACGTCGTGTGACGAAACGGCGGCGGCCGTGCTGACCGAAACCGGCGACCGCGCGCGTCCCTGGGCGATCGCCTCCAATGTCGTGGCCTCCCAGTCGGCGATCCACCGTGAATGGGGTGGAGTGGTGCCGGAGCTCGCCTCGAGGCAGCATGTCCGCGACATCTGCGGTGTGGTGGAAAAGGCGCTGAGCGACGCGGGCGTGGGGCTCGACGAGCTCGGGGCGGTCGCCGTGACCCAGGGACCGGGGCTCGTCGGATCGCTGCTCGTGGGTGTCTCCTTCGCCAAGGCGCTCGCGTGGTCGCGCGCATTGCCGGTGATCCCGGTCCACCACCTGGCGGGTCACATCGAATCGTTGACGCTCGCTCATGGCGAGCTGCCACTGCCGGCCGCGATCCTCGTCGTGTCGGGCGGGCACACCAGCCTCTATCTCGTCCCGACACCTGGCGCCTACCGCCTGATCGGGCGCACCAGGGACGATGCAGCCGGCGAGGCGTATGACAAGGTGGCGAGGCTGCTGGGGCTTGGCTATCCGGGAGGCCCGGCGCTCGATGCGCTCTCGAGCCGGGGCGACGACCGCGCGATTGGTTTTCCGTCCATCCGTCTGACCCGTGCGGATCGCAACGCGCCGTCCGATACTTCTGGCGGGCTGTTGCCCCCGGAGGTCGCTCGGCGGGTCGACTTCAGCTTCAGCGGCCTGAAGACGGCGGTCTTGCGCTACGTCAAGGATGCACAGGCTCATGGCGACGCACTGCCCGAGCAGCTGGTTGCCGATATCGCGGCGAGTTTTCAGCGAGTGGTCGTGGAAGCCCTGCTCGATCGAACGTTCGAAGGGGCGCGGTGGCTGAATGCGCGGAGCATCGGCATCGCCGGGGGGGTCTCCGCGAACAGCCGGTTACGGGCCGAAGCCGTCCTGCGTGGCCGGCAGTGCGGGCTTCCGGTGTTCGTACCTCCGCTGTCGCTCTCGACCGACAACGCCGCCATGATCGCCGCCGCCGGCCTGAGGCGATACCGAGCCGGGGCCACGACCGATTGGGCCTTCAATGCCGAGGCATCGCTAGCGCTGTGACGTTGCCCACCGATGCACCCTTCACCCTTGCCCCCTTACTTCAGCATTCAACATTCAGCATTCAGCATTGCCAATGGCCACCTTCACCGACTATCTCTGGTTTGAAACGAAGACGCGTCAGGAGTTCGTGAGAATCACCGACCAGGTCGCCGCGGTCGTGGAAGCGAGCGGCATCGACGAGGGCATGGTGCTGGTGTCGGCGATGCACATCACCGCCGGCGTGTACGTCAACGACTGGGAGGACGGCCTGATTTCAGATTTTCAGGTCTGGCTCGAAAAGCTGGCACCGTCGGGGCTGCCGTACCGGCACCATCAGACCGGCGAAGACAATGCCGATGCGCACCTCAAGCGCACGATCATGGGGCACCAGGTAGTCATTCCGATCACGCGGGGAGCGCTGGATCTGGGGCCGTGGGAGCAGGTCTTCTATGCCGAGTTCGACGGCCAGCGCCGGAAGCGCGTGGTGGTGAAGGTCATGGGCGAGAAAACGAGTTAGTTTGGTGACGCCTCCCAATGATTGAGTAATCGATCTCGTGGTGAGCGTTAGGAACGTTGTGAAAGAAACAGGGTGAACGTCGCATGACACCAGGCACCCGGCTTCTACCGTCAGGATGGATGACGTGAAACTTTCGAGAGATGACGCGTTGGGGTTGATGACGGAATGGACCGCAAGCGAAAGCCTGCGGAAGCACATGCTGGCGGTCGAAGCATCGGTGCGGGGCTACGCGCGGCTGTGGGGGGAACCCGAGGAGGACTGGGCGGTCGTCGCTCTGCTGCACGACTTCGACTACGAGAAATACCCGGATCCGGCCGACCACCCATTCCGCGGGGTCGAAGTGTTGACGTCGCGGGGATATCCGGCGTGGGTGACGCGCGCGATCCTGTCGCACGCGGACTACTCCGGCGTGGCCCGCGAGTCGCGGCTCGAGCACACGTTGTTTGCCTGCGATGAGATGTCCGGCTTCGTCACCGCGGCGGCGCTCGTGCGGCCGTCGAAAAGCGTGATGGATCTGGAGGCCCCCTCGGTCATCAAGCGGATGAAGGACAAGGCGTTCGCGCGCTCGATCAATCGTGATGACCTGCGGAAGGGGGCTGAAGAAATTGCGCTGCCACTCGATCAGCACATCGCCAACGTCATCGCCTTCATGCGCGAGCAGGCCGACCCGCTTGGCCTGCGCGGAACCCACTGACCTCACCCAACGATCTGGCGAATCCCGAACTCGGACACTTCGAATCCCGTATAAGCTAACGCGTGCTGACAACCCAGGTTATGGCCGAGACACCCGCGGGCTCCACCCCAGCCCAGACTGGTCCCGTTGTGCACCTGGATGCCGTCACCGTGATCTACGGCAAGAACCAGGCACTGAAGGACGTCAGTGCCCGCTTCGCGCGAGGCGCGGTCGGCCTGCTCGGCCCCAACGGCGCCGGCAAGAGCACGATGCTCAAGGCGTTGCTCGGCTTCGTGAAGCCGTCCAAAGGGCGCATGACGGTGCTCGGTCTCGATGTCGCGACCAGTCCGCTGCAGATCCGATCGCGCATCGGCTACATGCCGGAAAGCGATGCGCACATTCCCGGCATGAATGCCGTGTCGTTTGTCGCCTACTGCGGCCAGCTCGCGGGCCTCCCGCCGGTCGACTCCATGCAGCGCGCGCACGAAGTGCTGCAGTACGTGGGGCTCGGTGAGGCCCGGTACCGCAACATCGAGACCTACTCGACCGGCATGAAGCAGCGGATCAAGCTGGCCCAGGCGCTCGTGCACGATCCCGACCTGCTCTTCCTGGACGAGCCGACCAACGGAATGGATCCGAAGGGACGCGACGAGATGCTCGAGCTCATTCGCGATCTCGGGCACAACAAGAATGTCAATCTGATCCTCTCGTCGCACCTGCTGCCCGACGTGGAATTCACCTGCGATCACGTCATCGTGATGGACAAGGGGCAGGTCGTCGCCCAGGGCCCGATCGAGGAGCTGAAAGGACCGGCCGGCCGCGTGTTCGAACTGCGGATCAAGGGGAACCTGCCCGCGTTCATCGAGGTCCTCCGAGAGCACGGCATGGAATGCCACTCGACCGATCAAGACGTCATGCGTGTCTTCGTGCCTGCCGGCCGGGATCAACGCGAAATCTTCACCCTCGCGGCCGCCCAGCAAGCGCAGATCCGCCACCTTCGACCCAGCATCCCGACACTCGAAGATGTGTTCGCGAAAGCCATCGGGGAGGATTAGGCGCGAGGGAACGGAGTGCTCCGTGCTGGGTGCGGCGTGCTGAGTGCACTGAGCACTGAGCACTGAGCACCGGGCACCCAGCACCGAGCACAAAGATGCCTATACACGACCAGAGCTACCGGCGCTACGGCGGCCAGCGATCTTCCCTCGGGCAGTCGTGGATGGTGATTGCCAGGGCGGGGATCATGAACATGCTGCGCAAGCGCGCATTCATGGGCCTGCTGCTCTTCGCGTGGTTGCCGTTCGTCGTCCGGGCGGTGCAGATCTACGTCGCCTCGAACTATCCGCAGACCGCGACGTTCCTCGCGCCGGATGCAAAGATGTTCCGCGACTTCCTCGAGCAGCAGGATTTCTTCATTTTCGTGATGACGATCTACGTCGGGGCTGGCCTGATCGCGAACGATCGGCGGGCGAACGCCCTGCAGATCTACCTGTCGAAGCCGCTGCTCCGGTCGGAATACATCGCCGGGAAGGCGGCCGTGCTCTTCACGTTCCTCATGCTGGTGACCTGGCTGCCGGCCATCCTGCTGCTGTTCCTGCAGGTCATGTTCAAGGGGAGCTTCGAGTTCCTGCGCGCCAACCTGTTCCTGTTCCCCGCGATCACGATCGGCGCGCTGCTGCAGGCCCTGCTCGCGACCTTCACGATGCTGGCGCTGTCGTCGCTCTCGAAAAGCAGCCGCTACGTCGGCATCCTCTACGCGGGCGTCGTCTTCTTCACCGCGGCGATCTACGGCGCGATGTATGCGATCACCGGCAGCACCAGCCTGTCGTGGCTGTCGCTCGGGTCGAACCTGGCGCAGGTCGTCGATGTGATCTTCCGGCAGACGCCCCGGTACACGACCCCGTGGCAGGTCTCGCTGATCGTCGTGCTGGGGCTGATTGCGCTGTCGATCTCGGTGCTCGAGCGCCGCGTCCGGGGCGTGGAGATCGTGACATGAGCACGACCGCTACGCCGATCGTATCGGCCGAGAAAGTCTCGAAGTGGTACGGCCAGGTCATCGGCTTGAATGACGTCAGCGTGGCGGTCCCCCCCGGAATCACCGGGCTGCTCGGCCCCAATGGCGCCGGCAAGTCGACGTTCATGAAGCTGATCACCGGTCAGCTCGCGCCGAACAAGGGCTCGATCAAGGTGCTCGGGGAGCCGATCTGGCGTAACCCCCACCTTTATTACCAGATCGGATTCTGTCCCGAGCAGGATGCGTTCTACGAACGCATGACCGGCCTCGAATGGGTGACTGCGCTCGTCCGCCTGAACGGGCTCGGCGAAAAGGAGGCCAATGAGGCGGCGATCCGTGCCTTGACGGTCGTCGACCTGATGGAGGCGGCGAACAAGAAGATCGGCGCCTACAGCAAGGGCATGCGGCAGCGGGTGAAGCTCGCGCAATCGATCGTGCACGATCCGCAGCTGCTCATCCTGGACGAACCCCTGGCCGGCATGGACCCGATTGCGCGGCGCAAGACCATCCGCATGATCCGGGAGTGGGCGCGTAACGGCAAGAGCATCATCGTCTCCAGCCACATCCTGCACGAGATCGAGTCGATGACCGCGAACATCCTCCTGATCAACAATGGCCGGATCCTCGCCGAAGGGGACGTCCATGCGATTCGCGACCTGATCGACGAGCACCCCCACACCGTCTACGTGCGCGCCGACAACCCGCGGGGCCTCGCGCGCGACTTCATCGATCGCACCGACGTCAGGAGCATGCGATTCGAGGAGGGGGCGGTGGTCGTCGAGACCGGCAAGCCGGACGCGTTCTACACGCGGGTCACCGAACTGGCCGCCAGCGGCGAGTACGGCACGATCGAGGAAGTGACCTCCCCCGACGACAATCTCCAGGCCGTCTTCCAGTACTTGGTGAAGTGATGACCAACCGAGGCACGTTTTCAAGCACAAAGGGCACCATGCTCACAAAGAGCACAATGCAAAACATTTCGGGTATCACGTGTCCTGGTGTCCGTGGTGCTCTTCGTGCCCCTTGTGCTGCACAGCCGTCGGCCCGTATGGCGGAGCGTTCATGAATCACCCCACCCCGGCCCGCCCCTTACCGCCGGCTCCGTCTTTCGTGGCGTCGAGCCTCCGGATCATGGACCTGTCGATCAGCGAGATGCTGTGGTCGCGCCGCACCGTGTTCATGCTGCTCATCGTCTCGGCTCCCGTACTGATCGCCTTGTTCGTCCGACTGCTCGTCGGGCTGGGGGCGCCATTGTTCGAGGAGACCCGGAACGGCGTGACGACGGTGCGCATGACCGGCCCGGCGATCTTCGGGATGATGATCTGGATCTTCTACCTTCGGTTCACGGTGCCGGTGCTCGGTGTGTTCTACGGCACATCGCTGATCGCCGACGAAGTCGAGGACAAGACCATCACCTACCTCTTCACGCGGCCGATCGCGAAGGGGGCCGTGCTGGTCGGGAAATACCTGGCCTACCTGGTCTGCACGGTCTTCGTCGTGCTGCCCTCCGTCATGCTCGTGTATCTGCTGATCGTACCGATGCAGGGTTCGCTTGGCGGGTCGTTCCTCGATCTGTTGAAGGACCTGTCGCTGCTGGCGCTCGGGTTGGCGGTCTACGGGGCGGTGTTCGCGTTCATCGGCGCCAAGTTCAAGCGGCCTCTCCTGATCGGCCTGATCTTCATCTTCGGGTGGGAGCAGGCGGCACTCGCGTTTCCCGGATACCTCAAGTACTACACCGTCGCGTATTACCTGCAGGCGCTGGTGCCGCACGCCATGCCCAACGATTCGACCTTGAGCATGATCCAGGGCATTTTCCGACAGACCCCTGGGATGGCAACCAGCCTGTTGGGTCTGTTCGTGATCTGGGCCATCTTCCTCTCGGTTGCCGCCTGGGTCGTCGAACGGCGCGAGTATGTGCTCGAGCAGTAGGGGAAAGGGTACCAGGGGTTCCAGTCTGGAACCCTTTTTGACTTTCTGTCCGTTTCCGAACACCCCCGGAACTTTTTACCGTCTCGATCGGTATAATCCATCCAGAGGGCCACGCGTATGACAAAGAAAACTCGTTACTTCATGGCAGGATCGGCGGCGGTGCTCACAGCCGGGCTCGGCACAGGGCTCGTCGCCTACTTCGTGGGCGGTTTTACACCCGTGTCGGCCGCACCGATCGCCAACGAACTACGGTACGTTCCCGCAGATTCGGCTGTGATCGCCTATGCAGATGTCCGGTCAATCATGGACTCTGACCTCCGGCAGCAGCTGAAGGCCGCCATGCCGATGCACGAAAAGGGTCAGGAGGAGTTCCAGGCTCAGACCGGGATCGACATTGAGAAAGACATCGATTACGTGGTGGCAGCCGCGGCGGGCCCAACCCCCGAAGCCGGCGGCCTGGTCGTGGCCCGCGGACGGTTCAACAACACTCAGCTCGAGGCGCTGGCGACCCAGCACGGCGGCCGGCTCGAAGAGTACCAGGGGAAGCGGTTGATCCACTCGCCGGACAACGGCGGCCAGCAGATGACCCTCGCGTTCCTCGAAGCCGGGCTCGTCGCGATCGGCACCAAGGCGACAGTCCAGCGCGCCATCGATGCGCAAATGAGCTCGCGCTCGGTCACCGGCAACAGCGAAATGATGGACCTGGTGGCTGAGATCGGTAATTCCAGTAACGCCTGGGCAGTCGGCCGGTTCGACACGATCGCCCAGCAGGCCAAGCTGCCCGCCGAAATCGCTTCGCGAATGCCCCCGGTCAAGTGGTTCGCAGCCTCCGGTCATGTGAATGGCGGGATCTCGGGAACCCTTCGCGCGGAAGCCAACGATGATGCGTCGGCGGAGCTCCTGCGCCGCCAGGTGAGCGGCGCGCTCGCCTTCGGCGAAATGGTGGCCAAGTCGGATCCGAAGGTTGGCGCTCTCATCAACTCGCTTCAGCTCTCGGGTAGCGGCAAGACCGTGGCACTTTCGTTCACGGTCCCGGCCGAACTGCTCGCAATGATCCCGGCGGCCGTCGAAAGGCACTGACCTCCCCTCCGTCACGAAAAGGGCCCGCGTATCGCCGGCCCTTTTCTTTTGCCCACGGGCCGTGTACGCTTCGTCCCAACTCGTGGCAGATTTCGTTTTCTTCTACGGCACGCTCATGGCGGGGTTCGACCGACGCCGCCGCGCCGGAATCGACTCAAAGCTGACCTACCGCGGCCGCGGATCCATACGGGCGGCGCTCTTCGATCTCGGCATCTACCCGGCCGCTGTCCCGGCTCCCGAAGGGCATGTCTGGGGGGAGGTCTACGAAATGGCCGACCAGGACGCCGTACTCGTTGCGCTCGACGACATCGAAGGCTACCGTCCCGACGATCCCGACAAGAGCCTCTACGCTCGCGCGACCGCCGACGTCACGATGCCGGACGGCAGTCTCGAGCGGGCCTGGATCTACTTCTACAACGCCCCGCTGGGACGTGCCCCGCGAATTGCGTCGGGCGATTATCTCGAACACACCAAAGTCAGATAGAGGCCCCATGACGAACACCGGTACCTTCGCGGCGGCGACGATGCTGACCGCGTTTCTTGGGGGGGGGCCGGCCAGCGCGCAGACCGCGGCGACCTCCGGTGAGCTCGATCCCAGGATCCAGAAGCTGGTGTCATCGATTTCGGAAGAGCGAATGAACACGCTCCTCACCAGGCTCTCCGGCTTCCACACGCGGAACACGCTGTCGGATCCGAACCTGCCAAATGGGCTTGGTGCCGCGCGGCAGTGGATCCTCGACGAGATGCAGAAATCGAGTCCGAAGCTGCAGGTGAGCTTCGACACGCATATGATTCCCGCGTCCGGGCGGATCACGCAGGAGACCGAGCTTCGCAATATCATCGCGGTCCTGCCGGGCCGATCACCGCGTCGCATCTACGTCAGTGGTCACTACGATTCGCTGAATCTTGGCGAGCGCGGTCAGGCCGGGCTGAATGCACAGGGTGCCAGGGGTGCAGGGGGGGCGACGGTCCCTCCCGCTCAGGGTGCAGGCCGAGGTGCAGGCGGGGCAGGGCGGGGTGGTGGGCCGCGGTCCGATCCCAACCTGGTGGCTCCTGGCGCAAATGACGATGGAAGCGGGACGGTGCTGTCGATGGAGCTGGCCCGCGTGTTCGCAGAGAGCGGCATCGAGTTCGAGGCGACCCTGGTGTTCATGACCGTAGCCGGCGAAGAGCAGGGGCTGATCGGTTCGCGCGCACACGCCAAGCGGATGAAGGAACAGAACGTGGCCGTCCAGGCGCTCTTCAACAATGACATCGTCGGCAACAGCATGGGCGGGAACGGCATCACCGACGGCGCGACCGTCCGCGTGTATTCGGAAGGTCCGGAGGACTCGCCGTCCAGAGCGCTGGCGAATTTTGCCAAGCGCACGGCGGACCGCTACGTGCCCTCACATCAAATCCGGCTGATGGCGCGGCGTGATCGATTCAGCCGCGGCGGGGATCACAGCGGTTTCAACGCCGAGGGGTTCGCGGCCATCGGCTTCCGCGAGTCCCGGGAGAACTATTCCAAGCAGCACAATGCGAACGATACGATCGACGGCGTGTCGTTCGCGTATCTCGCGCAGAACGCGCGCGCGAACGCCGCCGGGATGGCGGTTCTGGCGCTCGCGCCGCCGCCACCCGAGGTGAGAGCAAGCATGCTGGGCCGGCAGCCGTCCGGGTACGACGCCCGGTTACGATGGACCGCCTCGCCCGGCGCCGCCGGCTACCGGATCTTCTGGCGGGACGCCTGGGCGCCGGACTGGCAGCGCGAGCTCTACGTCGGGCACGTCACCGAGTTCGTGCTGCCGAACAAGAACATCGATGATCACGTGTTCGGTGTGGCCGCAGTCGGTCCGAACGGTCACGAGAGCACGATCAGCGCGTACGTGGCGGCGCCGAGGAATGACTGAGCCGCCGGCCGCTCCCGGGGTCGCGGGTGCCGCCCGCATCGCCGGTGAAGTCACGATCTCTCATCGGATTTCGATCGACAGGATTACCGAGAACGGCATGGAGTTCGCGGCGCCGTTCGTGCTGCACAACGACTCGCTGCACGACTTCAGACTGGCGCTCGACCAGCGGTCGATAGTCGTGAAAGCCCGCGTGGTCCGTTGCCAGGTCGGCGAACTGAACGACGGGGTTGTGATCTATCGGTGTGACGTGGAGTTCGTCGAACCGGCGCCACACGCCGTCCGCACGATCGCGGAGTTCCTCACGGTCCGCAACGCTCCTCCGCCGCGCGTCATCGACGGCGACATCAGCTGAGCGGCAGGCTCGTCCAACCGGGGCATGCCTCGATATAATCGGAGGCTATGGCCACCAGCACCCCCGCAAGCGTGACGACCTACGGCAACTTCATCGACGGGCAGTGGAAGCCCTCGGCCTCGGGACAGACCTTCGAGAACAGGAACCCCGCCAACACCGACGATCTCGTCGGGATCTTCCAGCACTCGAACCGAGCCGACGTCGAGGCTGCGCTCGACGCGGCGCGCCGTGCCTACGAGACCTGGCGGCTGGTGCCCGCCCCGGTCCGCGCGGAGATGCTCTTCAAGGTCGCGCAGCTGATCGCGGGACGCAAGGAGCAGTTCGCGCGCGACATGACGCGCGAGATGGGCAAGGTGCTCAACGAGACCCGCGGGGACGTGCAGGAGGCCATCGACATGACCTTCTACATGGCGGGCGAAGGGCGCCGGATGTTCGGTCAGACCGTGCCGTCGGAGCTTCGCAACAAGTTCGCGATGTCGGTGCGACAGCCCCTCGGCGTCTGCTCGATTATCACGCCCTGGAATTTCCCGATGGCGATCCCGTCGTGGAAGATCGTTCCGGCGCTGGTCTGCGGCAACACGGTCGTGTTCAAGCCCGCCTCGCAGACCCCGCTGTCGGCCGTCAACTTGGTCAAGATCCTCGAAGAAGCGGGGATCCCCAGGGGGGTCGTCAACATGGTCACCGGCGACGGTGACGAAGTCGGTACCCCTCTGACCACGAGCGAGATGGTCCGCGTCGTTTCATTCACCGGGTCGACCAAGGTCGGCCGCATCGTCAATCAGGCAGCCGCGCCGACGTTCAAGAAGGTCCACCTCGAGATGGGGGGCAAGAACGTCATCATGATCATGGAGGACGCCGACCTCGAGCTCGCGGTCGACGGATGCCTGTGGGGCGGTTTTGGCACCACGGGTCAGCGCTGTACCGCGGCGAGCCGGGTCGTCGTGCACGAGAAAGTCCACGACGCCTTCGTGGAGGCGTTCGTCGCGCGCGCCAGGTCGCTCGTGGTGGGCGACGGGCTCGACCAGCAGACACAGGTAGGCCCCTCGAACAGCGAAAGTCAGCTGAGGACCGTCGTGAGCTACGTGGACATCGGCAAGAAGGAGGGAGCGACCCTCGCGTGCGGCGGCAACCGGCTGTCGTCGGGACCGCTCGCCAAGGGCTTCTTCCACGAGCCGACGATCTTCACGAACGTGCACCCGACGATGCGGATCGCGCAGGAAGAGATCTTTGGACCGGTCGTGTCGGTGATGAAGTGCCGCTCGCTCGACGAGGCCGTCGCGATTGCCAACGGCGTGGAGTACGGCTTGTCGGCCGCGATCTACACGCAGGACATCAACCGGGCGTTCGTCGCCATGCGCGATCTCTACACCGGGATCTTCTATATCAATGCCCCTACCATCGGCGCCGAGGTGCACCTGCCGTTCGGCGGCACGAAGAATACCGGCAACGGCCACCGTGAGGCCGGGGTCGCCGCGCTCGACGTCTTCTCGGAGTGGAAGTCGTGCTACATCGATTTCAGCGGCAAGCTGCAGCGCGCCCAGATCGACGTCGAGCAGATTTAGTCGATCGGGGTGCGCCCGCCGCCCGCCGCCCGCCGCACGTCGCCCGTCGCACGTAATACCTGTTGAGTATGATTGTCAGGATATGGACGCGAGAGAAGTGGTGGTGGTGAGTGCGGTTCGAACTCCGATTGGCAAATACGGGGGAGCTTTTCGCAACCTGCACCCCGCAGAGCTCGGGGCGGCCGCGTCGCGCGCTGCACTGACTCGCGTGGGCCTGGACGGATCCGCGGTCGATGAAGTGCTGATGGGGCATGGCCGGCAGGCCGGCTCGGGTCCCAACCCGGCTCGCCAGGTGGGTCACCGTGCCGGATTGCCCGACACGGTGCCAGCCCAGACCATCAACAAGGCCTGCGCCTCTGGGATGCAGGCGGTCGCGACCGGCGCGCAGTCGATCATGCTCGGTGACGCGGATGTCGTCCTGGCCGGCGGGATCGAATCGATGAGCCGCATGCCGTACCTGATCGATTCCGAAGACGCGCGCTGGGGCCACAAGATGGGGAACTTCACCCTGATCGACGCCATGTATCGGGACGGCTTCACCTGTTCGCTGAGCGGAATGATCATGGGGGAGACCGGCGAGCTGCTCGCCCGCGAATACGGCATTTCCCGCGAACAGTCGGAGGCCTACGCGGTCGAGACCCAGCGGCGGGCCGCCGCCGCGATCACCGCTGGACGCTTCGCCGACGAGATCGCCCCCGTGATCATCGCCGATCCGAAGGGCCGGACCACCACCATCGTGGCGGATGAACATCCGCGTGCCGACACCAGCCTCGAGTCGTTGCGCAAATTGCCGGCGGTCTTCAAGAACGTCGACGGTCATCCCGGTTCCATCACTGCCGGTACATCGTCCGGGATTACGGATGGAGGGGCCGCGGTGGTGTTGATGCACGCGGAGCGTGCCCGCGAGCTGAACCTGAAGCCGCTCGCCCGGATTCTGGGCTGGGCATCTGCGGGCGTGGACCCGCGCATGATGGGCATCGGCCCGGTCCCCGCGGTCCGGAAGCTTTTCGCGCGGACAGGCCTCACCATGAAGGACTTCGATCTCGTGGAGTTGAACGAGGCCTTTGCCGCCCAGGTCCTCGCGGTGCTGAAGGATGAACCGATCGAACCGGCGCGGCTCAACGTGAATGGCGGCGCGATTGCGCTTGGCCATCCGATCGGCGCCACCGGTGCGCGCATCATCGTCACGCTGCTGCACGAGATGCAGAAGCGCGACGTGCGCCGCGGGCTGGCCACATTGTGTGTGAGCGGCGGCATGGGGATGGCGATGGCATTTGAACGATGCTGAATGCTGAGTGCTGAATGATGAATGCTGAAGTAAGGGTGCAATGAAGATTGCAGTCATCCCCGGCGATGGTATCGGCAAGGACGTCACGACCGAGGCCGTGAAGGTCCTCCATTCGGTCGAACAGACATTCGGACGCGCGTTCGAGCTCGAACACCTGCCCTGGAGCGCCGATCACTTCGTGGTGACGGGCGAAACGCTGCCGGCGAATGGCTATGACCTGCTGCGGCAGTTCGACGCCATCCTGATCGGGGCGCTCGGTGATCCGCGCGTGCCCGACAACCGGCACGCGCGCGACATCCTGCTCGGCACGCGTTTCGAGCTCGATCTCTATGTGAATTACCGTCCGGTCAAGTTGCTCGACGAGCGCCTCTGTCCGCTCAAGGGCCGCGGGCCGAAGGACGTCAACTTCGTCGTGTTTCGCGAGAACACTGAAGGTGTCTACGTGAGTATCGGCGGACGGTTCAAGGCAAACACCGTCGACGAAGTGGCGATCCAGGAAGAGATCAATACCTACAAGGGCGTGCATCGGATCGTGAAGCACGCCTTCGACTACGCGGCCGCCAGCGGCCTCACCAAGGTCTGCATGGCGGACAAGAGCAACGCCATGACTCAGGGCCATGCGCTCTGGCAGCGCGTGTTCAAGGAGCTTGCGGCGCAGTATCCGGCAATCATCGCGACCCACTACTACATCGACGCGCTGGCGATGTACATGGTGCTCGACCCCGGGCAGTTCGAAGTGATCGTCACCAACAACCTGTTTGGTGACATCATCACCGACCTCGGCGCCACCTTCCAGGGTGGTCTGGGGATGGCGGCGTCCGGCAACATCCACCCGGGGAGAACATCGATGTTCGAGCCGGTGCACGGGTCGGCGCCGAAGTTCGCCGGCAAGAACATCGCCAATCCGATCGGGGCCATCGCCTCCACCGCGCTGCTGCTCGAAACCCTGGGTGCGAAGAACGAAGCCGCCGCCATCGACGCGGCTATTCTCCTGGCGGTGAAGGAAAATCAGGTTACGTCGGACATCGGCGGAACGCTCGGCACCCGTGAGGCGGGCGATTTCATAGCGCGCGCGATCAGTAAGATGAAAACGCGCTGACGGTTTGGCAGCACAACGACACAACGATCACCACGAGCACGAAGCAAACGACGGCAAGAACAACAAGATCATTCTGTCGTGCCTTCCTTGGTGCCCTTGGTGGTCGTGGTGTCGTCGTGCTTTGAATGCGTGATCGTAAGAGGGGATCGATGAATAAAGACATCTACATACTCGGCGGCGCTCGGACGCCGATGGCCGAGTACGCGGGCAAGCTGAGAGACATTCCGGCGCTGGAGCTCGGGGCGATCGCCTCGAGAGCGGCGCTGGAACGCACCGGGGTGAAGCCCGAGGCGGTCGACCACGTGGTGTTCGGCAACGTGCTCCAGACGAGCTCCGATGCCGTCTACGGCGCGCGACACGTCGGACTGCGAGCCGGGCTTCCGATCGAGGTGCCGGCGTTGACGGTGAATCGCCTGTGCGGGTCCGGCATCCAGGCCGCCGTCAGCGGCGGGCAGCTGATCCTGCTCGGCGAAGCTGACGTCGTTCTGACCGGCGGCATGGAGAGCATGAGTCAGGCGCCGCACGTGATCCGCGGGCTCCGAAGCGGGCTGCGGCTCGGGCAGGGTCAGCTCGAGGACACCCTGTTTTCCGCGCTGCTCGACACGCATTGTGACTGCAGCATGGCGGGCACCGCCGAGAACTGCGCAACGAAATATGGCATCAGCCGGCAGGCCCAGGACGAGTACGCGATCCGAAGCCAGCAGCTTGCCGACCGGGCGTGGAAGGAAGGGCGGCTGAAGGAAGAGGTCGTGCCGGTGGAGCTGAAATCACGCAAAGGGGTCGAGCTGTTCGCGCAGGACGACCACCTGCGTCCCGACACGTCGATGGAGGTGCTTGCGAAGCTGCCGGCAGCCTTCAGCAAGAATGGCTGCGTGACCGCCGGCAACGCGTCGGGCATCGTGGACGGCGGCGCCGCCTTGCTGCTTGCGTCCGACAAGGGTGTCCAGCAACACGGGCTCACTCCACTGGCACGGCTCACCCACTGGGCGTATGTCGGCGTCGAGCCGACGCTGATGGGGATGGGGCCGGCGCCCGCAACACGAATGGTGCTCGACAAGGCCGGCCTGTCGCTGCGCGACATCGATCTGGTCGAGGTCAACGAAGCGTTCGCCGCGCAGTACCTTGCCGTCGAGAAGGAACTGGGGCTCGATCGCGACAAGGTGAACGTCAACGGCGGTTCGATCGCGCTCGGCCATCCGCTCGGCATGACCGGCACCCGCATCCTCCTGTCGTTGACGCTCGAGTTGCGTCGCCGCGGCTTGAAGCGGGGCCTGGCGACGGCGTGCATCGGCGGGGGACAGGGCATCGCCGCCATTATCGAAACCGTTTAGCTGGGCGAATAAACGAGGACCGGTATGGACATCAAGACAGTAGGCGTTCTGGGCTGCGGCCTCATGGGATCCGGTATCGCGCAGGTCTGCGCCGCGGCCGGTTACCAGACCATCGTGCGCGAGGTGGAACAGGGCTTTCTCGACAAGGGGCTCGGGCGCGTGCGGAAGTTTCTGAACGACGGCGTCGACAAGGGAAAGGTGACGCCCGAAGCCAGAGAGAAGACGCTGGCCAACCTTTCAGGCACCACGTCCTTCGACGATCTGAAGGCCTGCGACCTGATCATCGAGGCGATCATCGAGAACGTCGACGAAAAGGCGCGAACCTTTGCGGCGCTGGAGGCGGTCGTCGCTGAGCACACGATTCTGTGCTCGAACACGTCCTCGTTGTGCATTACCGAGCTGGCAGCGAAAACGAAACGGCCCGACCGCTTCGCCGGGCTCCACTTCTTCAATCCTGTTCCGCTCATGAAGCTCATCGAAGTGATTCGCGGCCTGACGACCAGCGACGACACCTACCAGGCGGTCTTCGCGTTCGCCCAGTCGCTGGGCAAGGAACCGATCACCGCTCCCGACAAGCCGGGCTTCATCGTCAATCGACTGCTCGTGCCGTACCTGCTCGACGCGGTTCGCGCCTACGATCACGGCCTGGGCACGGTCGAGGACATCGACAAGGGCATGAAACTCGGCACCGGCTATCCCATGGGACCCTTCACGCTGCTCGATTACGTTGGGCTCGACACGACGTATTACATCGCGAACATCATGTTCGATGAGTACCGCGAGCCCGCTTATGCGCCTCCGCCGTTGCTGAAGCGAATGGTGCTGGCCGGCAGGCTGGGCCGGAAGTCAGGGCAGGGATTTTATAAGTATTGATGAAACTTTCTTCCGTCACTTCTTCTGCCTGAGGGTCGCGAGCAGTCGTTCGGCCATCTGCTTGAACTCGCGGTCCTCGGGTTCCCACTCACGATCCGGAGGCAACTCGATCACGCGCTGGAGCTCGGTCAGGGCCTCGGCCTTACGGTCCATGTCGAGCAGGGTCTCTGCGAGAAAGAACCGGGAGGAAATGCTGTTCGCGTTGTAGCCCAGCGAGCGTCGCAGGTGCTCTTCTGACTTCTTGCGGCTGCCGCCGAACATTCCTGGAACTTTGAAGTACCAGCGCCCCAGCGCGCGGTCGGCGGATCCCTGCTGAAAGGCGGGATCGAGCTTCAGGACGATCTGCAGTTCCCCTCGTATGTCGCCGCGGTACTTCAATCCCTGCCGCATCCCGAATGATTCCGCCAGCGCGCCCATGTTCACCGCGGTCCAGAAATGCCCTTCCGGACGGTTTGGCTGTGAGGTGACGGCGGCGCGTCCGGCCGTGATCCCGGCGTCGAGGAATGCCTTTCTCTCGCCTTGTGGGGCATGGCGTCCGAGCCAGTAATTGGCGCGCGCGAGCTTCCACGCGGCTTCGAAGTTGCTCCGATCCGCCGTCACGCGAGCCTTCCAGAGATCGGCCGCGCGCCGCGCACTGTTGATGTCCTTTCGTTGGGCGTAGAGCGCATCGGGATCGGGGTCGCCCTGCGCGGGCGAGCCGGCAAATGCGGAGAGATAGAATACTAGAATGCAGGAGATCATCCGTCAGTTGCTCTTGGAGCTTGGCGAGGATCCGTCACGCGAGGGACTGGCGAATACGCCGAAGCGGATCGAGAAGTCGCTTCGGTTTCTCACGAGCGGATACCACGCGGACGTGGACGAAGTGCTCAACGACGCGCTGTTCACCGTCGATTATAGCGAGATGGTGATCGTGAAGGACATCGACTTCTACAGCCTGTGCGAGCATCACCTGCTGCCGTTCTTCGGTAAGTGCCACGTGGCCTACATCCCCAACGGCCGGGTCATCGGTCTCAGCAAGATCCCGCGGATCGTCGACATCTTCGCGCGGCGGCTGCAGGTGCAGGAGCGTCTCACCAACCAGATTGCCGCCACGATCAGCGACAAAATCAAGCCCCTCGGCGTCGGCGTCGTGACCGAGGCCGCGCACCTGTGCATGTCGATGCGTGGGGTGGAAAAGCAGAATTCCATCGCCGTCGCGAGCGCGATGCTCGGCGGGTTCCGCACCGACGCGCGGACGCGAGCCGAGTTCCTCGATCTGATCAGGAAAGGCCACCCCTGACCAGGGGCAGGCCACATGATCTCGGCGCAGGCCTTTCAGGCCTGCCCCGCGGCTCGCGCGATGCATTCGTGCACGCGTTTCACGCCTTCGGTGAGCGCCGCCGGGCCGGGCTGCAGAATGTAGGTCGACCGGATCTCATAGACGTGTCCGTGCCGTACCGCGCTGACGCGATCCCATCCCGGACGTTCGACAATCGTTCTCTTCTTCACGCCCTTGCCGCACCACGAGGCGATGATGACTTCCGGATCCAGGGCTGCCACCCGTTCAGCAGGCACGATCCGTTCCCTGGCCAGCCGCCCTGCCCGCAACTCGGGAAAGAGACACTGACCGCCGGCGATCTCCACGAGCTCGTCCACCCACCGGATCCCGGAGATCAGCGGGTCATCCCATTCCTCGAAGAACACCCGCGGCCGTCGCGGCAGGGCGGCGGCCCGGGCGCGAATGTCGTTCAGCCCTCCCTCGAGCGACGACGCCAGTGCAGCCGCGCGTGATTCCGCGCCCACCAG
>JACDBQ010000677.1 GCA_013694845.1 Acidobacteriota bacterium | reverse complement strand
GTGTGACCGCGCTCGTGCTGCTGATCGCCTGCGCCAATATCGCCAATCTGCTGCTCGCGCGGGCCGGCGGCCGCAGCGGTGAGATGGCGGTGCGGTTGTCGATCGGCGCGGATCGTGGACATTTGATCCGCCAGCTGCTGACCGAGTCGCTGATCCTGGCGGCCATCGGCGGGGCTGTCGGCCTCCTGATCGCCCAGTGGACGCTGCACCTGATCGCGTCCATCCTCCCGCGGGAGGCGGCCGAGACGTTCAGGATCCAGCTCGATGGTACCGTCCTGCTGTTCGCGGCGGCACTGACGATCGCGACCGGTTTGTTGTTCGGGCTCTTCCCCGCCCTGCACAGCACCCGCCCCGATTTGCTGTCGATCCTCAAGGGGCAGTCGGGTCAGCCCTCCGGCGCGAAAGGCGCGGCCATGTTCCGCACCTCGCTCGCGGTGTTCCAGATCGCGATCTCGATGGCGCTGCTGATCGCCGCCGGTCTGTTCGTCAAGAGCCTCGCCAACGTCAGTCGGGTCGACCTCGGCCTGAAGACGGAGAACGTCGTCGCGTTCGGTCTGTCTCCGGAGCTCAATGCCTACACGCAGGAGCGGTCGCAGGCGTTGTACAGCCGGATCGAGGACGTCCTCACCGCGCTGCCCGGCGTCACGGGCGTGACCTCCGCGATGGTACCGGTCCTGTCGGGCAGCAACTGGGGCACCGACGTCACCGTGCAGGGCTTCAAACGGGGGCCGGACATCGATTCGAATGCCCGCTTCAACATGATCGGGCCAGGCTATTTCAAGACCCTCGGGATTCCCCTGCTCGCCGGACGTGAGTTCACCGTGCAGGACGTCAAAGGCGCGCCGAAAGTCGCAATCGTCAACGAGGCGTTCGTCAAGAAGTTCAACCTCGGGAGCGATGCGGTTGGCAAGCTGATGACCGACGAGGGGGAAAAACCCGATACCCAGATCATCGCTATCGCGAAGGACTCGAAATACTCGGAAGTGAAAGACGCCGTGCCGGCCTTGTTCTTCAGCCCGTACAAGCAGACCGAGCAGGTCCGTTCGATGACCTTCTACGTGAAGACCGCCGGGGACCCCGCGCAGTTCGTGGCGCAGATCCCCCGTGTGATGCAGGGGATCGATCCCAACCTGCCGGTCGAGGAACTGCGGACGCTGGCAGAACAAGCGCGCCAGAACGTGTTCATGGACCGCTTCATCGGGATCATGTCGACGTCATTCGCTGTCCTGGCGACGCTGCTCGCCGGGATCGGGCTGTACGGCGTCCTCGCCTACACCGTCGCGCAGCGCACCCGCGAGATCGGCCTGCGGATGGCGCTCGGCGCAGCACCGTCGCGCGTGCGCCTGATGATCCTGCGGCAGGTCGGGATCATGACGATCATCGGAGGCGCCATCGGACTGCTGCTGGCGGTGTGGATCGCCAGGCTCGCCGAAGGCATCCTGTTCAACATGAAAGGACGCGACCCGGTCGTGTTCGCCGGTGCGGCGATCACGCTGGCGCTGGTCGCGCTCGCCGCCGGGTTCGTCCCCGCCCACCGCGCATCGAAGGTCGATCCGATGACGGCGCTGAGATACGAATGATGTGCGGCGTGCGACGTGCGAGGTGCGACGTGCGAGGTGCGACCTGCTACGTGGTTGACGGCTGATACTTCCAGTTGAGCGATTTGCCGGCCGACAGTCATTCGAGGGCGGTCGCGATTCGGCGCTCGTGGGTAGCCTGATGCGTGCAGATCGGCGATCGTTTTGATGCAGCCGAACAGTGGTCTTGACAGGCGGGGTCGCCCGCACCCGGAAAAACGCGCTATCCTGTGCCGCGCCTGCAGCCAGGAAGGTACGTTCATGATCCGGGGACGCTCGCACGTCGTCGCTTCGACCCTTGCGCTGCTCTTCCTGGCGCCCCCGGCCGCGGCGCAACAACCGACCCCACCGCCACAGTCTCCCGCGGCGCAGTGGCCAACCTTCAAGAGCCGGGTCACCGTCGTCCCGGTGGACGTCCGGGTGGTGGACCGGAACGGCAACCCGGTGAAGGACTTGAAGCAGGAGGACTTCACCATCCTCGAAGACGGTGCGCCGCAGCGGATCGTGCAGTTCTCCTTTCAGGAACTCTCGCCCGCGTCTACCCCGGGGAGGGAGCCGCTCGCCTTCCGCAAGCCGCTCGGCGAGACGGTGGCGCCCCAGAGCCGACGTATCTTCCTGATCGTGCTCGGGCGCGGACGTCAGACCGGACCGGTCAAGGCGGTTCAGGCGGCGAAGACCTTCATCAGCACGCGCCTGTTGCCGCAGGACCAGGTGGCCGTGCTCGCCTACAACCGTGCCACCGACTTCACGGCCGACCACGCCCGGGTGATCGACACGATCGAGCGCTACTGGCAGAAGCACGAAGGGATCGAGGCCAAGCTGCAACAGCGCTTCAGCGGCCTCGCGGCCCAGTACGGAGGAGGGAGATACCGTCGTCGATCCAGAAAGAGATCGATGCTATTTTCCGCGCTCCAGGCGCACTCGCGTCCCGCAGCACATCGTCGGCCCAGATCACCGACGGTGCACGGATCGACGACGACACGCGCCGGAACACCGACAGGATCCAGCGGGCGGCGGAAGCGTCGGAGCGAAAAGAGGCCGGGCTGGCCCGGCCCTTCGACGAATCCATCATGAACGAGGCCGGAGGGCTCGATATGCCCTTCGACGAGTACGTCGAGAAGAGCGTCGCAACGTCGCAGGACCTGGGAAATCTGTACGCGGGCATCCGCTACCTGCGGTATCTGGATGGCGAAAAGCACCTCGTGTTCCTGACGCCCGGGGGGCTGTTTCTGCCGCGGCTCGAGAACAGCAGCAGCATCGCCGCGCTGGCCAACGATGCCCGCGCCACCGTCGACATCATTCACACCGGCGGCATGGCCGGCGGCGCCCCTCAGCGGCCGATGCCTCCGCAGATCAGTGGTCGGGGCGCGGCAGCGATCACCATGAACTCGGCGATGCCGTCGCCGTCCATGATGTTCAACCAAACGTTCTCAGTCGGGAGCTCGAAGCAGGTGGCGGAGCTCACGGGCGGACTGATGGGCGCGTTTCGCGGCGGGCGACAAGCTGTTCAAGCGTCTCGACGAGACTACGCGCGCGCAGTACCTGCGCGGCTATACGCCGACGAATGCCAGCTGGGACGGCGGCTACCGGAGGATCCAGGTGTCGGTGAATCGCGCCGGGCTGTCAGTGCTCTAGCGGACGGCTACGCGGCGCGACAGGAGGTCAAGCCACTCAACCGGAAGGAATACCTCACCTACAGCCGCATCGCCTCAGCCATCAACCGGCCACAACCGATCGACGATCTGAGAGTGACCCTTGGACCGCCGACGATCCCGGGCCCGAAGACGATGCACGTGAACGTGCACCTCTCAGCCGAAGGCGTCACGTTCACCCGTGACGGGGAACTGCACGCCGCCCAGATCGAGTGTGCCTATTTCATCGGGAACGCACGTCAGGGGCTCGCCGGCGAGGTGTGGCGCACGCTGGACTTCAAGTTGACTGAACCGAACTACCAGAAGTTCCTGCGTGAAGGCGTGTCGTACACGCAGGCGGTCGCGTTCGAGGGCGAGCCGAAGTACGTGAAGGTCGTCGTCTACCAGTACGAGTCCGACCTGGTCGGGTCGGCGCTGGTCACCATCAAGAAATGAGGCGCCGGGCTAGTCGCCTGGGGACGGTGGTGATTGCGCTGGCAGCGGCGCGACGGAGCAAGAGGCTCAATCAGGGGCGTCTGCTGGCCGGCTCACGCGCCAAAACACGAAGACACCAAGGCCATAAGGGACACGATGAATTCGACCTCAGGATCCTTTGGGTCCTTCGTGATCGTTGTGCTCACGGTGCCCGTGGCCGTGGCCCGCGACGCCTAATCCATGGCATTCGTCGTGTCGTCGAGCCGTCGTGTCGTCGAGCCGTCGTGGCGTCGAGCCCCGCCGAAGGCCAATCGTTCTACCGAATTAAACTCCAACTCGAGCGCCTTGTCGCTAGGGACGTCCGCGGCGCGGCGGGCCCC
>JACDBQ010000905.1 GCA_013694845.1 Acidobacteriota bacterium | reverse complement strand
CTGGTGGGTACGCTGCCGACCGCGGGGTCGGTGTCAGGCTGCGGGACCGTGAACTCGAAGGACGGGCGCACGATCTTCTTGGTTTCGGCGGGTAGCGGGGGGCATTTTTATCGGCTCGACACCTGGTCCGACACGCTTACTGAGGACACAAGCTACGGACCGATTGGTGTCGACCTCCATGGGCTCGTTCTCACCGCCAACGAAAAGACCGCCTACATCACGGCGCGAGGGGTGGCGGACGAGATCAAAGTTCTCAACCTCAATGGAACCGACGTGAGCACGATCCGGATCGATCCGAGGCTTGACATTGCCGATCGACCCGACGCCTTGGCGCGCAAGGGCAGCAATCTGTACGTCACGGTGCGCTACTCCGGTCAGGTCGCCCGCATCAAAGCCCAGACGGGCACTGTGGAGTACATTGATGTCGCGCCGCCCGCCACAAGCGGCTATGCGGTTCACGGGATCGCGGTTCGACCTTGACGCCGTGTTCGGCCAAGCCACCATTCGCGGACGACGGGTGTGTCCCCGCGATTGTCCCTGAGAGCTGCCAAAACAGCGTCCCCGCAGCCAAAGGCAGCCAACTCGCTTAATCGGATAAGTCGGGAGACGAGAAGAAATTACGAGAAGAATCGACGGTGGCCGAGAGGCCGAAGGACGCTTAGCAAACCGCCGCCTTCGGCCACTCGGCCACCTCACCGCGCGTCTGCAAGTAGTACGTGACCAAGACACTTACACGAAAACACACTCGACAACAGTGAGGCGGTTAGGACGACCCATCGTTCAAACCGTCGCCTTTGACGTTAAATACAACCACCAGAGCACTTTGTATCGTCGCCGTACTACTCGGTTTGGGCACGCGTCTGGGCACACTCAGCGCGTTTTTCGCTCGGTCTCATCAAAAACGAAAGGAAAACGAGGCAAGGTGACGGTGCTTTTTGACCGTCGCCTTCTTCAATGACAGAGGTGGGCAAAACTGCAGCGCCCTCACCTGCGGCCACTGCGTGTCGGCAAGGCCGATCGAGGAACGCATTGTTCCCCTCCACCGCGAGCAATTAACGCCACGCCGTTCGTTCGACTCCGAACGATCAGGCGGCGGTGGAACGCGAGGTCTCCGGCACTTCGCGCTCGGCCAGAAATCAATCGTCAAGATCGTGTCAGTACTCGAACCCGCGTGCGGAAAAGAGCTCGGCCGCCCGACGCGCGACTGCGTCATGCTGACTCTCTGGCGGCATTGCCGATTGCTCACGAGCAGACACCCGATCAGCGGCGGCGACGGGGGTGACGAATCAGTTTTTCTGGCGGCTTAGTTGGGCCGGTGGCCTGATGGCCGACGTAGCCGAGCGCGGCCAGGCGGTCGCGCAGCTCTTGCGGCACATCGCCGCTCGACCGATTGTCGGGACGGCGGTTGGTCGGGCCGGCGATGGCGCGCACGCGTGCACGCATCGCCTCGCCGAGGGCCCGCCGCTTCGCGAAGATGTTCCGCTCCTCGAACGGATCCCGTTCCAGGTCGTAGAGTTCCGGCTGCGCGCCGTCGATCAGTTTGAAGCGCCCGTCACGGAGCGCGTGCACTGCGCCGGCACCGAACCGGAGCGGGTAGAGCGACTCGGCGTATGCCTCGATGTCGCGACGTGGTTCTCCCTGCATCGTGGCGACCAGGCTCAGACCGTCCGTCCGC
Organism: Acidobacteriota bacterium; assembly: GCA_013694845.1. GTDB lineage: Bacteria > Acidobacteriota > Vicinamibacteria > Vicinamibacterales > 2-12-FULL-66-21 > JACDCA01. The sequence continues at coordinate 2,107 of JACDBQ010000905.1, read as the reverse complement.
GGGCTCTGGACCTTCAGGAGATCGAGAACGGTCGGAAGGAGGTCCACGAGACTCGCAGTGTCAGCGGTTCGTCGAGGTGAAAACGTCGGTGCCCGGACGATGAGCGGCACGCGCAAAACGCTGTCGTAGACCAAGAGCCCGTGCGCCGGCTCGCCGTGCTCGCCGAGTCCTTCACCGTGATCGCCTGCGACGATGACGATCGTACGATCCGTGAGGTGGAGCCGGTCCAGCGCGTCGAGCAGGCGGCCGATCTGCTCGTCCGCGAACATGATCTCGGCAACGTAGGGATCGGAGTGGGCGGACCGGAACGGCTCCGGCGCATCGTACGGGGCATGCGGGTCGTACAGGTGGGTCCAGAGCAGATATGGTGTGGCACCGGCTCCTTCGAGCCACCGTATCGCATCACTGACTACCTCATCCCCTCGCCGTTGAAGGTGGGCTGAAACCGGTCCGGCGCCCCGCGGAACGCCGTGATACTGGTCGAAGCCCTGCGCGAGGCCGCGGTCGGCGTCCAGGACGACCGACCCGACGAAGGCTGCCGTGCGAAAGCCGCGTGCGCGAAGCACTTCGGCCAAAGTGACGTGCGAGTCTGCGAGCGCCACATCCGCGTTGTCGCGCACGCCGTGCGCCGGCGGCAGGAGTCCGGTGAACAGGCTCACGTGCGCCGGCAAGGTCAATGGCGCCACCGAGATCGCCTGATCGAACACCACCCCTTCGCGCGCGAGACGCTCGAGGTGCGGCATGGGCGCGCCCATCAAACCGTAGGGCGACAACCGATCCGCGCGAGTCGTATCGAGAGTGATCAGCAGAACGCTAAGGGGGTCCTGCCGGTCCTTCGCGCCCGGATAAAAACGAAACAGGCAGGCCGCTGCCACAAGCACGCAAACGCCGGTCAGAATCCTGAACACACGGGTCATGCGCTCATCTCGTCAGTGACAGCTGGTGATTGGCCGACGTGCAACGTGCCAGCGATCGGTACGGTGAAGGAGAAAACACTCCGATCGCTCCTTTGAGCGTGCCCGAGATGGTGTTGGGGGAAATCGAGGCGTCGCTGACGCCTTCGACAGCATAGAGCGTGGAAGCGGACAGCTGCTCGAAGACGTCGGGGAGAGCGTAGAAATACTGGTAGTAGTCGAACGACGTGTTGGTCAGCTGGAATCGCACCGTCTGCGCTTCCACGATGCCGCCAAACCGGTTATGTGTCCGTCCCTTGCTCGAGAAGAATCGCTCACCCTCGAGCGTCACCTCCAGCCTGGGGCCCGTCTGGGCCACGTCGGCCGGATACGTGCGCGCGCGGGCCTCCTCGGGCAGTGCCGAGCATTCGGGCGCGGCTGTGAACGTCAGCATGTAGCGGCCCGAAACGTCACTGCGGGGGCGTGACAAGGCCATGTTGACATCGACGGTCTGATGGCCGGTGATCGTCTCATCCCGGTTGAAGGTTTCGTAACCATTCTTGATCACCGTGATTCTCGTTCGCCCGGCCACGCCGTAGATCGTATAGACGCCATTGATCACCGAGGGGCTGCTGCGACCGAGGGCCTCATCCTCGATGAAGAAGGAATCCGGGCGCAGCGGTATTCCCTCGTCCCTGATCGTGCCGGTCAACCGATACGTGCCGGGCGGCACGACGATGATTCGGAACCCGGTGGATCTGCCGCCCACCATCGCGTTGAGATGTGTCTCGCCCTTCTGCCCGCCGGTAAACCGCCCGGGCGCCGACGTGAGCAGAATGGCGTGATTCAACTGCCAACTCGCGTCGCTGGTCACGTCCCGCGTCGAACCATCCGACTGGTGTGCGGTTACCGTGAATTGCGCCGTTTCTCCCACGTGGACGGTCGTCGGTCCGGTCAGTTCCAGGCGGGTGATCGTCAGGGGCGCGGGCCCTGGCGGGGTCGGCGCGGTCGGTATGACTGGGGGTCTGGGAGTGTCATCGCCACAGGCGACAAGAGCTGCGGTGATGAGCACGGCGGCTGAAAAACCGGTAAGCGTTCTAATGCGCATGACATTTCTCCTGGGTCCACTGTAGAGAACGTTGCGCGTGGCAGAATCGGACGGGATCTGAACGATCCGGCAGGGCGTCGTCGAGATCGGCCAATCGACGACGCCC
>JACDBQ010000670.1 GCA_013694845.1 Acidobacteriota bacterium | reverse complement strand
TGAGGGTTTCCTCGGCGACAAGATCGACCTCGGTGGTCTGACGGCGAGCTTCACCATGCACTTCAGGTTCTAGAGCGCGACGCCACCACCTTCCGCGACCTTCACGAACCCGTCGAGCCACCGCGGGCGCAGCGACGCGTGGTACAGCGCGTCCCCTCCTTCCGCGGTCTTCTCGAGAATCAGCCACTCGGCGTGGCCGCGCGGGCCAAGCATCGCGAACGTCCAGATCTCTCCGTGGCCTTCGTGCAGAAAGCTGCGGAGGTCGAACCCGGCCAGCGAGAGATCGTGCATGTAGTGGCCGAGCGAACCCATGCTCATCATGATCACGTGCCCCTCGCCGTAGTGCTGCCGCAGATACGAGGTAACCACGCGTCGGCCGGCCATGTTGGCTGCCTCGCGTTGTGATTCGATCACCAGGGGCGCCTGATGATCGATCGGTGAGGCGTGCCGGACCGTCAGGGCGATCAGGACGATGGCCAGCGGAATACGGACCGGCCGCCACAACACCGCCAGCCCGCCAGCCGCGAGCGCAGCGGACGCGATCACCAGCGGAACGTCGTAGCGGATGCGAAACGGATGACCCTGCACGTAAGCGAACACCGGCAACGCGGCGGCCGCGAACAGCGCCAGGAGCAGGAGCAGGGGAGCGCGGGATGCGGAACGGGCCCAGGCCCAGAGAATCAGTGCACTCCCGATGAAGCCGGCGCGCGTCAGCATCGGACCAGCGAGCTCGGTGAGCCCTTCGCGGACTTGCCGCCAGGCCACCAGCGGATGGCCCATCGCCTCAACGTTCTCGGGCACGAAGAAGTCACCGGACACGAACCATGCGCCGACAACCCACCGGCTGTTCATCGCAAACGCCATCACCGCGACCGCGGGCCACGCGGCCAGACGCGCGACCTCCCCGACGGCGCGCGCAGCCGGCACGCCGCGTCGCACCAGCACCGCGAAGGCGAGCAGCACCACGGCTGCGGTGATCGGCCAGGCCTCGTAGCGGGTCAGACACGCGGCGGCGAGCGCCATGCCGGGGAGAGCCGTTCTTCGTCTGCCTTCAGGCGGCGGACTCGCGTCGAGCCATGCGGCTGTCGCCGCGATCGAGAAGAGGGCGAGTCCGAACAGAAGCGGCTCTGTCATCGGCGTGCTCTGGAGATAGAGCACGTTCGGATTCAGCAACAGAAGCGCTGCGCCGGTCGAGGCCGCGACAATCGATCCGGTGGTTCTCAGGATCACCGACGAAAGCGAGCCAGCTGCGAGCGCCATCGACCCGACCGAGATCGCGACCGCGGACAGGCCGTTGCGGTACCAAGCGTCGACCTGCACCGGGAGCATGTTCAGCACGTGAGGCAGGGGCAGCCACACGGCACCGATCTGCTGCCATCCCGGCGTCAGGCTGTCGAGAATGCGACGCGCAACGACGAGATGAGCCCGGGCGTCATAGTGCGCCAGCGTCAGGCCGAGTCGGAAGTAATGGACGGCCGCGAGGGCGCCGGCGAGCGCCACGCCCGCGGCGATGGCCAGCGAGATTCTGCGGTGTCTGGGCAGGGCGCCACTAGTCTACACTCAGGCTGTGCGGCGTTTTCTCGACTGGGTGATGGGCATCGCTGAGATGCTTGGAGGCCCAGGCCTGTTCATCCTCGCCTTCCTCGACTCCTCGGTTCTATCGTTCCCCGAAGTCGTTGACATCCTGATGATCGGACTGGTCGCGAAATACCCTCAGCGCATGCTCTGGTATGCGGCGCTGCCGACCCTGGGTTCCATCGCCGGGGCCTACGTGATTTACGCCCTCGCGCGCCGGGGCGGCGAAGCGTTCCTCCGCCGAAGGCTGCACGAGCGGCATGTCGATCGTGCATTCGCGGTGTTCCGAAGATATGGAGTGCTCGCAGTCGTCATTCCGTCGCTGATGCCGCCGCCGGTGCCGTTCAAGATCTTCATCCTCGCCGCCGGCGCCGCCCGTCTGAGTCGCCTCGAGTTTCTCATCGCCATTTCGGTCGGGCGCGGCCTCCGCTATTTCGGTGAAGCCATCCTGGCGGCGTGGTACGGCGACGCTGCGATCAAAAAGATTGGGGAGCTCGTTCACGAGCACGGCGCCGATGCCTTGTGGGCGCTCGTGCTGCTGGGAGCCGCGGGGGGGGTGTGGTTTCTCTGGTGGCGGCGCCGCAATCGGTTTGACTCGAATGCCGGAAGCTCCGTATAATCAAACGTTTACCTGACAATCGAGCATGCAGACAGAGATCTCGGTCGTCGTGCCGATGCGCAACGAGTCACTCAACGTGGCTCAGCTCTACCGGGAGCTGACGACGACCCTCGAGACCTTTGGCCGGCCCTTCGAGATCGTCGCGGTCGACGACGGCAGTACGGACGACACCTTCTCGCTGCTCGCGGCCCTGCAGGGAAACGACAAGCGCCTGCGCGTGATCCGCTTCCGTCGCAACTTCGGCCAGACCGCCGCCTTCGCCGCCGGCTTCGCTCACGCGCGCGGGCGTTACATCGTCACCTCCGACGGCGATCTGCAGAACAACCCGGCCGACATTCCGGCCATGGTGCGCCTGATCGAGCAGGGGCCTGACATCGTGGCCGGCTGGCGGAAGGACCGGAAGGATCCGTTCATCAATCGCCGTCTGCCTTCGATGATTGCGAACGCCATCATTTCGTTTGCGACCGGGGTGAAACTACACGATTACGGCTGTTCGCTGAAGGTGTTCCGGGCCGAGGTCGTAAAGCCGATGCGCCTGTACGGGGAGATGCACCGGTTTCTTCCCGCGATCGCCAGCGAGCAGGGGGTCGAGATCGTCGAACACGTGGTCGATCACCGGGCCCGGCTTCACGGCAAATCGAAGTACGGGATATCCCGCACGATCCGCGTGGTACTCGACCTGATGACCGTGAAGTTTCTCAGCAGCTATTCGACCCGCCCGCTGCAGATGTTTGGCAGCCTGGGTGTGGGCATGGCGATGATCGGCACGCCGATCGTGCTGTATCTGGTCTGGGTCCGGCTGGTCCAGTTGCAGCCCATCGCGGAGCGCACGCCGCTGATGCTGCTGGGTATCTCACTGATCCTTGGCGGCGTCCAACTCGTCATGACCGGGCTGCTCGGCGAGATGCTGTCCCGCACGTATCACGAGTCGCAGAATAAGCCGACCTACCTGATCCGCGAGATCCGTGAGTGAGTACGAGCGAAGGACGGACCCCGCGGGCCGCGGATCCGCAGATCACCGACATTCAGAAGGAGTTCGGCGCGTCGCGATCGAGGAGCCAGCGGTATGCGGATCTCGTCGTCGGCCAAAGCGGCTGGGCCCCGCTGCTGCGGTACGAGCTCGTCATGCTGCTGTCGTCGTGGGTGCCAGGGGCCCTGGGATTGTTCCTGCGATCGAAGCTGTATCCACTCATCCTCGGGCGGGTAGGCCGGAACGTGGCTTTCGGGGTCAATGTCGTCCTTCGGCATCCCCGGAAAATCGTCATCGGCGACAACGTCGTGGTCGACGACCAGTGTTGCCTCGACGCCAAGGGAACGACGAACACCGGCATCGTGCTGCAGGACGGCGTGTTCCTGGGCCGCAACACGATCCTCAGCTGCAAGAACGGCGATATCGTGCTCGAAACCGAGGCCAACGTCGGGTTCAATGCCGAGATCTTCTCGGCTGCGCGGGTGCGCGTGGGCGCGCGGACCCTGATCGCGGCCTACACGTATCTGGTGGGCGGCGATCACCTCTACGACCGGACCGATATCCCGGTGCTGCACCAGGGCCGCACCGCCAGGGGCATCGACATCGGCGAGAACTCGTGGCTCGGGGCTCACGTTGTCGTGACCGACGGCGCTGTCGTGGGGCGCGATGCCATCGTGGGCGCCGGGTCGGTGGTGATCGGCGAGGTGCCTGCATTCCACATCGCGGCCGGGTCGCCGGCGCGTGTCATCCGTGATCGTCGTGCGGCCGAGACCGCCTGAGCCATGTGCGGCATAGTCGGCATTGTCGAGCGGGACCTGACGCGCACGGTTCCGCCCGGGGCGGTCGAGCGCATGGTGCGAACGCTGAATCACCGTGGGCCCGATGAGGAGGGCATGCTCCACGTGCCCGGCGTTGCGCTCGCCATGCGCCGGCTTGCGATCGTCGACCTGGCCGGCGGTCAGCAGCCGCTCAGCAACGAAGATGGCACCGTTCACATGGTTGCCAACGGCGAGATCTACAACTTCGAGGTGGTGAAGCAGGAGCTGATCTCAAAGGGCCATCGCTTTCGCACGCGGGTGGACGTCGAAGTCATCGTTCACGGATACGAGGAGTGGGGTCCGCAGTTCCTCTCCCGGCTGAAGGGCATGTTCGCACTCGCGGTGTGGGACAGTCGCACCAAGACGCTGCTCGCGGCCCGGGACCGCGCCGGCGAAAAGCCGCTGTACTACACGACGTGTCCGGAAGGATTGCTCCTCGGATCCGAGATCAAGGCGTTGCTCGCGCGGCCGGGCGTCGACCGCTCGCTCGACCTGGAAGCGCTCGATCAGTTCCTGACATACGAGTATGTCATCGCCCCGCGAACGATCTTCTCGTCGATCCGCAAGCTTCCGCCTGCGCACTATCTCCTCTATCGCGCGAACGAACTGAGCGTTCATCGCTACTGGGACGCCGCATCGGTCCAGGTGCGCGCCTGGAC
>JACDBQ010000876.1 GCA_013694845.1 Acidobacteriota bacterium | reverse complement strand
CACGGCCGCCAGCGCCAGCGGCCGCAAGGGGGTCGACATCCTCACTCCTTGAATCACGGTTCGGGGACGCACCTCGTTGAGGTGCCCGCCGTTGATTATCGTCCAGATTCAGGCCCCCACCTACGCGGGCCGCCATGCGGCCGCGGCGTCGGGTAATATTTCCGCATGTCCACGACGCTTACCCGTTCCGGCGCAGAGATCGTCGCGCTCACCAAGGCACACACCCTCTACGAATGGTCCGCCCAGTCGAAGGTGGACCCGATCCCGGTTGCCGGCGCCGAAGGCTGCTGGTTCTGGACGCCCGAAGGAAAGCGTTACCTGGACTTCAACAGCCAGTTGATGTGCGTCAACATCGGGCACTCGCACCCGCGCGTCGTCAAGGCGATCCAGGATCAGGTCGCCACGCTGGCGTATGCGAACCCTTTCATGGCGACCGAACCACGCGCCCTGCTCGGCGAGAAGCTGGCGGCCATTACGCCTGGCGACATCGACGCCTTCTTCTTCACCAATGGCGGCGCTGAAGCCAACGAGAACGCGATCAAGATCGCCCGCATGTATACGGGACGGCACAAGATCCTGGCGCGCTACCGGTCGTATCACGGGGCGACGGGTGGGGCTATGACCCTGACCGGCGATCCACGCCGGTGGGCCGCGGAACCCGGGCTGCCGGGCATCGTTCATATCGCGGACGCATACCACGGGGTCCAGCGCGGATGGGACGACGTCGGACTCGCGCTCGCCAACATCGAAGAGGTGATCCAGTTCGAAGGGCCCCGGCACATCGCCGCGTTCTTCATCGAGCCGGTCACCGGAACGAACGGCATCCTGGTCCCGCCGGACGGCTATCTTCAGGGGATTCGAGAGCTCTGCACGAAATACGGCATTCTCATGGTGGCCGACGAAGTGATGTCCGGCTTCGGGCGCACCGGCGAGTGGTTCGCCGTCGACCACTGGAAGATCGTGCCGGACCTGATGACAATCGCCAAGGGGCTGACCAGCGCCTACGTGCCGCTCGGTGCCGTGGGCATGCGCCGGGCGATCGCGGACCACTTCAAGGAGAACGTCTTCTACGGCGGTCTCACCTACAACAGCCACCCGCTTGCCTGCGCCGCGGCACTCGCGACCCTGGCCGTCTACGAAGACGAGGATTTGATCGCGCGCGCCAAGCGGACCGGCGTGGTCATGAAGACGCTGATGCAGGATCTCGACGCCCGTCATGACATCGTCGGCGCGACCCGCTCGATCGGCCTGTTCGGGATCGTGGAGCTCGTGAAAAACAAGAAGACCATGGAGCCGATGGCGCCGTTCAACGGGACCTCGGAACCGATGGTCAAGCTGGGACGCTTCTTCCGCGAGCACGGCCTGTACACGTTCGTCCGGTGGAACGGCTTCTTCACCAACCCGCCCCTGACGATCAGTGAGGACGAGCTGCGCCACGGCTTCGACATCATCGACCGGGGGCTGAAAGAGATCGCGTAAAGAGGTCCAACGGCGTAGGCGACGGTGGAGCGCAGGCCTTTCGGGCCTGCCTCATTCCGGCCTCACGCGATGCAGGCCTGAAAGTCGCGCTACAGCGTCTGGAGAATCGCGCTCGCGACCTCCTTCGTCGTCGCGCGGCCTCCGAGATCGGGCGTTCGGGGACCGTCCTCGGCCAGGACGCGTTCGATGGCGGAGACCATGCGGTCGTGGGCGGTGGTGGCGCCGAGGTGATCGAGCATCAGGGCGCCCGCCCAGATGGCGCCGATCGGGTTGGCGATTCCCTTCCCTGCGATGTCGGGCGCCGAACCGTGGATCGGCTCGAACATCGACGGGTAGGCACGCTCCGGATTGATGTTCGCGCCCGGGGCGACCCCCAGGCTCCCCGAGACCGCGGCGCCGAGGTCCGTGAGGATGTCGCCGAACAGGTTCGAGGCCACGATCACATCGAGGCTCGCCGGATCAGTGATCATGCGCGCCGCCAGGGCGTCGACGTGGTATTTCCGCCACGACACGGACCCGTACTCTTTGGCCACCGCCTCGAGCGCCTCGTCCCACAGCACCATCGTGTGCTGCATGGCGTTCGACTTGGTCGCGCTTGCAAGCAGCTTGCGCGGGCGGCGGGATGCGAGCTCGAAGCCGAACTTCGCGATGCGCTCGACGCCCCGACGGGTGAAGACACTCGTCTGTTCAGCCACCTCGTGTTGGGTGCCAGCGTGCAGCCGTCCACCGACGCCGGAGTATTCCCCTTCGGAATTCTCGCGCACGCAGATCATGTCGATGTCGGCTGGGGCTCGTCCCGCGAGCGGGCTGCGCACCCCCGGCAGCAGCCGCATCGGCCGCAGATTGACGTACTGATCGAATCGCTGGCGGATCGGCAGGATCAGCTCCCACACCGACACATGGTCGGGCACCGCGGGGTCCCCGATCGCCCCCAGGTAGATCGCGTCGAACCCCTGAAGCGTCTCGAGCCCGTCGACGTCCATCATTCTTCGGTGGCGCCGATAAAACTCGCAGCCCCATGGAAACTCGACGAACTCGAGCGCACAGGATCCGGTCGCCGCCTTCTGAATTACGTCGATCCCCACCGGGATCACTTCCCGTCCGATTCCGTCGCCGGCGATCACCGCTACGCGATACGACTTCACATTGACCCCTTCGGTTCCAGCTTCCAGCTTCCAGCTCCCAGCACATCGCACATCGCACATCGCACGTCGCACGTCGCACGTCGCACGTCGCACGTGATTACATCCCCGGCGGCGTAAACCTGCCATCCTGCGCCAGCCACCCGCCGTCGGCATAAATGATCGTGCCGGTGACGAAGCTGGCGGCGTCGGAAGCGAGAAACAGCGTCGGGCCCACCATCTCTTCGGGTCGGCCCCAGCGATTGAACGCGCTCTTCGCGGCGTACGCGTCGAACCACTCCTTGTTGTTCTTGATCGGCGCGGTCAACGGCGTTTCGATGACACCGGGGCCGACGCAGTTGACACGCACGCCGAACGGCCCGAATTCCGAGGCAGCGCCGCGCGCCAGCTGGAGGATTCCCGCCTTCGTCGCCGAATACACC
>JACDBQ010000099.1 GCA_013694845.1 Acidobacteriota bacterium | reverse complement strand
CCGGAGCCCGAACGTGCCGCCGCGCCGGGTAGCTGACGTTGTGCGACTCGTAGACGTCATGCCCACGGTGCTGGCTCTGTTGAGGGTCCCCGAGCGTCCGTCCGATGGCGAGAGTCTCACCGGACTGCTGAACGGGACACCGCCACATGTCGAGCTGGATGCGTATTCCGAATCGCAGTACCCCCTGCGGTTCGGCTGGAGCCCGCTTCGAGCGCTGCGCGCCGGTCGCTACAAGCTGATCGAGGCGCCTCGTGCTGAGCTCTACGACCTCGACCGCGATCCGTTCGAAGAGCGCAATCTTTACGAGGAGCGGAGCGATCTTGCGCGAGCGCTCGCCCACCGCCTGACGACGTTCGAGGGGGGCCTCGAGTCGAGGCGGCGCGACAACATCAGTGATCCAACACCGTCTACCGAGTTACAGCAACGCCTCGCGTCGCTCGGCTACATCGGGTCCGGCGCATCCCGAGCTCCAATGGATCATCACGACCTTCCCGACCCGAAGGACTGCATCGACCTTTTTTCCAACAAGTCGCGAGCTCCTTCGTGTGCGAACACAGGGCGGGGTTCATGGCCGGTCCCGATCGGACAGCTGTTCGTCAAACAGCCTGATTCGGTGTCGAAGCAGAACCCCTAATGCGATACTGTCCGGAGGTTATCGATCAGGTGTAAGCGGCGCCCGTGACTCCCCCTCCACCTGGCCACCACGCCACCGGTGGTTACAGCCAGACGCGACAGCCCCGGTTCGGGCGGCTTGTATAATATGGGAGTTTCGCGACATCTCGATTGACGCGCGGAAGCGAGGCCCCATCCCCATATGACGGAGTCGCCCGCCATTATCGGGCGGTATCACGTCGCCCGGCTGATTGCCCACGGCGGAATGGGCACGCTTTACCTCGCCCGCGATCCCTCCATGGACCGGCTGATCGCCATCAAGCTGCTCCGCGAGGGATTCGAAGACGACGAGATGCGCGAGCGGTTTGCGCGTGAGGCGCGAGCGACCGGGCGGCTTCGCCATCCCAACATCGTCACGGTCTTCGATGTCGGCGAGCACGAGAACCGGCCGTTCATCGCCATGGAGTACGTGCCCGGCGAGACGCTCGAGCAGCTGATCCGTCGGCGGGCTCGCGTCACGATCGCCGAGAAGCTGGCCATCCTCGAAGACTTGTGCGCGGCGCTGCACCACGCCCACGGCGCCGGCATCGTGCATCGCGACATCAAACCGGCCAACGTCATGCTGGAGGACGTCTCCAACACGTTGAAGGTCCTCGACTTCGGGATCGCCCACGCCGGAGAGTCCGGTCTGACGAATGCGGGTGAAATGGTCGGTACGCTGAACTACATGTCGCCGGAACAGATCGCCGGCGACAACGTGGATCACCGCACCGACGTGTACGCGGTCGGCGTGCTCGCGTACGAGCTCCTGGCGTACAGGAAGGCCTTTCCCGGCACCATTCAGGACGGAGCGCTGTTCAGAATTCTGCATTCGGTGCCCGAGCCGCTCGACACCATCGTCGCAGACCTCGATCCCGGCATCGCGCCGATCGTCGAAAGCGCGATGGCGCGGGAACCGGCGCTGCGTTATCAGGACATGGAGCGTCTTCGCCAGGACCTCGCCGAAGTCAGAAGTCACCTCGTCGAGCGTGGGGGCGGTGAGTTTCCCTCGGTGTCTCTCGATCCCGAGTCCGAAACCATCATCGGTCCTGCCGAAGGGTCGCCCACCGCACAGTCGCCGACACCACGGAACGCGACCCGCGCGCATCCTTTGTCCGGAAGTCGCGGGTCTTCAGCGATCAGGCGTGGGACAAGCGCTTCCTCCGCCCGCGCGCGCCTGCCTTCCTCCGGCGTCCGCGGCGCGATCAAAGAAATGACGGATGCGGAGGCTCCGCAGGCTGCTGGCGCGGGGTCCCCGCGTCGACGGAAAGTCCTCGTGACGCTCGTCGCAACGGCTGCGGCGCTGATCCTGGTTCTGTCCGTCTCATACATCGGGATCGGATCGTGGGGTTCGCGGCCGACACTCCCCGTGCAGACACCTGTCGCCCCACCGCAACCTGCGCCCCCGGCGGCACTGCCCACGCCGACAACACCTAGACCTCAGAAGGACCAGGGCGACGACCGCCGGATGCTCGACGAGCATCTGCGATCGATCCGGACCACAGCGCGGCGGCAGACGGCGGCCGGTCA
>JACDBQ010000869.1 GCA_013694845.1 Acidobacteriota bacterium | reverse complement strand
ACGATGGGGCCGAGGCCCTGGTCCCGCATGCCCTGGACAAGCGTGAGCACCTTCACCCCGCGGCCCTTGTTCACCTCTGGATATTGCCGTTCGAGGCGGTCGCCGACAACGGCCATCTGGGCCTTCCCGTCATCGAGTGTCCGCCCGGCCGCAAGCCTGCCGATGACGGACAGATAGCGCGAATCGCGCCGGGCGGCGCCCTTCGCGTCCAGTGCGAGCGGCGCCCAGAGGTCGGTCCCGAGTGGGAACGCGAATCCCGCCGGCGCGATACCGACGATCTCGAATTGCTCCGCGTCGAGCAGGACCGTTCGCCCCACGATCTGCCGATCGCCCGCGAACCGTCGTTCCCAGAGATCGTGGCTCAGGATCACGCGGCGATGATTGCCTCGCGTTTCCTCATCGGCCGTGAACGTGCGGCCGAGCGCGGGCTGCACGCCAAGGGCGGCGAAAAAATTGGATGTGACGTAGAAGCCCGAGACGCGCTCCGCTTCGTCCCGGCCCGCCAGGTTCACATCCCACCATTCGAAGGCCGCCAGGTGCTCGAAGGCGTCAGTCTGTTTTTTCCAGTCGGCGAAGTTCGCGGGGGACACGGTTTCCCGGGTGTCGGCCGAGTTCCCCGGCTCTGTTTCGGCGACCATCACGAGCCGCCCGATCTCCGGGATCGTGAACGGTCGCAGGATCAAGGCGTCGAGGACCGCGAAGATGGCGGCGTTGGCGCCAAGCCCAAGCGCCAGCGTGATGATGACCAGCCCACTCAGGGCCGGCCGCTTGATGAGGGTGCGCACCGACTGGCGTGTTTCGACGAGCAGGCTTCGCATGACGGAGTCTCCGGGATTTGTGGTGTGAACATCGGCGTGCCGGGAAGCCACCGCGGACCGTCGGCGGCGGAGGCCGTCCGTGGCGCGATGAAAAAGTGCGCGGCCAGCGAGCCGAGCCACCTGTGACCCGTACCACCGGCGCGCGGCCCGGATCCCGCGTGCCGCAGCGACGGCGTCGAACTCTTCGTGCAGGTCCCCGACGATCTCCTCAGCGCTCTCCGCGGCGAGCGTCCAGTGCAGAACGGCGGTGCAGACCCTGGGAGGACCGGGAGTCATCGGCGTTCCAGCTGCGATTCGACACCATTCCACAGCGCGAGCAGTGCCGCACGGGAGGCCCCGAGGGCCCTCAGCCCCGCTGGGGTGACGGTGTAGTACCGCCGCGACCGCCCGCCCCGTTCGGGGAGCGGATCGCTCATCCGCGAGGTGACGCACGCCTTCGCCCCGAGCCGCTCGAGCGCCGTATACAACGCCCCCCGCGCGACATCCCGCCCGGTCCGTGCGTCGATCTCGGCCCGTACCGGTATGGCGTACGCCTCGTCGCCGAGCCGCAGAATCGCGAGCAGGACAATCTGTTCGAACTCTCCCAGATAGATTTCAGGCATGCGGCGTCTGCATTGTAGGCCTAATACGTTATCGGAGTGTTAAGGTTCCAAAGGTTCTAAGGAGGGTTCCAGGGGTTCGACGGTTCCAAGAATTCTGCTTTGTGCCAAATGGGGCTGGCTCCAGATCCGAACTCGCGACTCGCCTGGCCGCAACTTCGGGAAATTGTCACTCTTCAAGTCCCGCATCCCGCATCCCGCACCCCGCATCCCGCACCCCGTACCCCGAGAACAACCGCAAGGCGCGCTATTACGACCTGACCGCCGCAGGCCGCAAGCAGGTCGTGACCGAGACCGAGAACTGGGATCGCGTGGCGATCGCGATCGCGCGTGCGCTCAAGGCGACCTAGTGAGGGGAGCGTTCACCCGGCTGACTCGTGTCGTCCGCAACCTGCTGCACGGCCGACGCCTGGACGTCGACCTCGACGCCGAGCTGCGCGGCTACGCCGATCTGCTGACCGACGAACACATCGCGCGCGGAATGGATCCCGCGCGCGCGCGGCGCGCGGCGCTGATCGAGCTCGGTGGCGTCGAGCAGGTGAAAGAAGCAGTGCGCGCGGTTCGCGCCGGCGCGTTGCTCGAACAGATGGCGCAGGACGTTCGCTATGCGTTCCGCGGACTCCGGCGGGCGCCCGCCTTTACCGTTGCCGCCATCGTGACGCTGGCGCTCGGCATCGGCGCCAACACGGCCATGTTCTCGGTCGTCGATGCGCTGCTGTTCCGCCGCATCGTTGCGGCGGATCCCGATCGCCTCGTCGCCTTGTATACGGGCGCTTCCGGTACGGACAGCGCGTTCTCGTATCCGGACTTCGTCGCCCTCGCCGGACGCAGCGACGTTTCGGCGGCGTTGCCGCGTGGGGAACCCAGTTCGCATGGATCCGGCCCGGCGGAGACATCGATCGCGTCAGCATCCTGGAATCGAAGTCATCGGCATCGTGCCCGATGGCAAGTACGTCGAGCTGACCGAGGCGCAGCATCCGTTCGTCTACGTGCCCTGGAAACAGATGCAGCGCCCGCGCGTCACGCTTCACGTGCGCGGCGCGAGTGCGCCGGTGACGCTCACGGCCGCCGTTCGAGGGGTGGTCCGTGACGTGTCGGCCGAGATCCCGGCGTTCAATACGAGCACGCTCTCGACCTACCTCGATCGCTCGACGGCGCAGCAGCGGGTCGTCGCCAGGCTGCTCATGATCTTCGGCGCCATCGCGCTCGCGATCGCGGCGGTCGGTGTCTACGGACTGACGGCCTACAGGGTGGTTCGCCGAACGAAGGAGCTGGGTGTTCGCACCGCCCTGGGTGCACGGCCGTCGGATCTGATTCGCATGCTCGTGTCGCAGAGTGCGGTGCTGGTTTGTTCGGGGCTCGTCTGCGGGATCCTGGCCGCGGTCGGGTTGACGCGGTTGGTCGGGACATTCCTCTTCGGCGTCACGGCGTCAGATCCTGTGGCCTTCGCCGCGGGCACGCTGGTACTGGCGCTGACCATGACCGTGGCGCCGTGATACCGGCGCGGCGCGCGACTCGCGTCGATCCGCTGGCGGCGTTGAGGGGCGACTGATGGGCGTCCGTGTGGCGTTGCGGAACCTGTGGTGGCGCGCCCGCGTGGAACGGGAGCTGGACGACGAGCTGCGCGCGTATTGGGAGATGGTGACAGCCGAGAAGATCTCGGCCGGCGTTCCCGCGGAGCTCGCTCGGCGTGAAGCGCAGCTGGAA
>JACDBQ010000849.1 GCA_013694845.1 Acidobacteriota bacterium | reverse complement strand
GTGGTGGTGCGACGAGAGGGGGCCGGGCTGCGGGTCGTCGCGTCGCACGGCGCGGCGACCCCGATCACGCTGACGTACTGGCCGGCCGCGAATCCACCCGAGACGCGGCTCGCCATCCGCCTCGCCGCGGAGTGGAACCGGGACCATCCGGATGTTCAGGTTCGCGTGCAGCCGCTACCGGCCGGCCGATCGACGGAAGAAGTTCTGCTCGCTGCGATCGTCGCACGCGCGACGCCGGACGTCTCCTCCAACGTCTCGTCGGCGCTGCTCGCCCGGCTGGTGCGGGCCGGCGGCGTGGTGCGGCTCGACACGCTCGCCCCCACCGCGGCGCGCTTGTCGGAGCGCACGACCACGGCGATGCTCGCCTCGCTGCGGCTGCCCGACGGCGGGATCTATGCATTTCCGTGGAAGACGAATCCCGAGATGCTCATGTACAACGTCGATCTGCTGGCGGCAGCGGGCATCAGCCCGCCTCGTACGCACAGCGAGTTGCTCGACGCGTTCCGGCGGCTGGCTCGCGATACCGACGGCGACGGCCGGTTCGATCGCTGGGCGCTCTGGGCCCCGCTCAAGACGACCTGGCACGAGCGCTTTCACGATGTCTATCCGTTGTATCTCGCCAGCTCCGGCGGCCGCACGTTCATTTCGAACGGAGAGGTCCTCTTCGAGAACGAGGCCGCCGTGGCGGCCATCGAGGTGCTTCGCCGCGGGTTTGCGGATGGACTACTGCCGCGAGCCAATTTCGCGCTTGGCCGCGATCCGTTCGTGGACGGTACGGTAGCGATGAAGATCATCGGCTCGTGGTTTCTGCTCGAACTGGAGATGTTGAAGACGCCTGGCCTGCGGTACGGCGTCACGCCGATCCCCGCTGCCGACGGCACGAATCCCGACGACCGCTACGCGTTTGCCGATCTACGGAGCATCGCCATCTTTTCCACGACCAAGCACGCCGAGGCCGCCGCGCGTTTCGTCGCGTACCTGACCTCACCGGCCGCCGATCGCCTGATGATCGAGGAGGCGAGCCAGTTGCCATACAGGCGTGGGCTCGTGTCCGATCCGAGGTTCAGGGCGGCGCTGGGACGGTGGCCGACGCTGTCCACCTACGCCACCCATGTCGAACGGACGCGCGACCTGGATCTCGACCCCGACATCGTCGAGATCTTCGACCTCGTCTCGGAAGCGTATGAGGCTGCCGGCATCTACGGGGTTGTCCCGGTCCGCCAGGCGGTGAGCGCGGCGGCGGCCGAGGCGAGAAAGATCGTGCGTGCGCGCTGAAGCGCGATCGGGCTGGTGGTTGACGGTCCCTTACGCCGTGTTCCTCCTTGCGTTTGCGGCGTATCCGGTGTGCTTTGCCCTGGCCCTGGTGTTCATGCGCTGGGACCTCGTGACCGCCCCGTCTTTTGCCGGCTTCGACAAC
The DNA here is from genome assembly GCA_013694845.1 of Acidobacteriota bacterium. GTDB lineage: Bacteria > Acidobacteriota > Vicinamibacteria > Vicinamibacterales > 2-12-FULL-66-21 > JACDCA01. Next base: position 1,414 of record JACDBQ010000849.1, on the reverse strand, counting down.
GTGCAGCTGCTCGCGACCGATGCTCGTTTCTGGCGTGCGGTGGCCAACACGCTCGTCTTCCTCGCTATTCACCTGCCGCTCCAGATTGCCGCGGCGCTGACGCTCGCCCTTGCCCTCAACCGGCCGCTGGTCTTCCGTGCGTTCTGGCGGGCGGCGTTCTTTCTGCCGGTCGTCATCTCTGGCGCGGTCGTGGCGATTCTGTGGAATGCGCTGTATGCGACCGACGTCGGCCTCTTCAACCAGCTGCTCGTGAGCGGCGGTCTGGCGCCCGTCCCGTGGCTTACCGACCCGGCGCTCGCGATGCCCGCCATCGCGGTGATGGTCACCTGGAAGAACGTCGGCTTCTACGTCGTGATTTACCTCGCCGGCCTTCAATACATTCCACGGAGCTGCCAGGAAGCGATCGAGCTGGACGGGGCGAGCGCGTGGCAGCGATTTCGCCACCTGACGCTTCCGCTTCTGCTGCCGCAGACCATCCTGGTCGTGACCCTCTCGACGATCAACGGGTTCCAGCTCTTCATCGAACCGTACGTGATGACCGGGGGAGGACCGCTTCGCCGGACGTTCTCGGTCGTGCTCTATATGTATACGAACGCGTTTTCGTACCAAAAGATGGGATACGCGGCCACGATCGGCGTGGCGCTGGCGCTGATCATCGGCATGGTGGTGGCCGTTCAACGCCGCGTCATCGGCAGGGCGGAGGCGTTGTGAAAACGCTCGCGCGCGTCGCGCTCTATGCGGGACTCGGCCTGGCCGCCCTCACGTTCATCTACCCTTTTCTCTGGATGGTATCGAGCACGTTGAAGCCACCACTCGAGGTCGGGACGCTGGCGCTCGTGCCGGACAGGATCACGCTCGAGAACTACCGCATCATGTGGAGCCGTGCCCCGTTCGGCAGAGCGCTCGTCAACAGCATCCTGGTTGCGAGCACCATCACCGCCGCTGTCCTGGTGCTGGGTTCCATGACGGCCTATGCCATGGCTCGGCTGACATTTCCCGGACGGCGGGCGCTGAACGCGGCCACCATGGCGGTGCTGCTGGTGCCCGGCCAGTTGACGCTGATTCCGCTCTACACCTTGATCGTCCAGCTCGGATGGATCGACACGTATGCCGCGCTCATCGTTCCATACCTGTTCAATGCGACAGGCATCCTGATGCTGCGTCAGTTTTTTCTGCAGATTCCCCAGTCGCTCATCGATTCGGCCCGCATGGACGGCATGGGGGAGCTGCGCATCCTCTTTACGATCTTCTGGCCGCTCGCCCGGCCGGCCCTGGCCATCGTCGCGATCTTCACCTTCATGGGATCGTGGAACGAAGTGCTCTGGCCGCTGCTCGTCGTCCGCGACCAGCAGACGATGACCCTGCCGCAGCTGCTGACCGTGTTCGCGCTGGGCGGCGGCGCCGGCACCCTCGG
>JACDBQ010000815.1 GCA_013694845.1 Acidobacteriota bacterium | reverse complement strand
GCAGCAGGTCGAGAAGCTTCTTGCCGATCGGATCGATCCGGTTGGCGGGAATGGTGCGATTGTCGAATGCCGTGCGCACGTTCACGCCCGTCGCCGGGTCGACCCGGGTGCTCGAGGGATCGTAGATGTCGACGGCCGGCGCATTCGGGAACGACTCGGTGAAGATGCCCTGGTGCATCAACGCCGTCGGCACCGTGAGCAGCGTCGTCAATCCCTCGCGAATGTTGTTGCCCTGGAAGTCGACGAAGAAGAACGTCTTGTCCCTGACGATCGGCCCGCCCTGTGAGAAGCCGTATTCGTTCTGCCTCCACTTGCGCTTCTGGGGACCGTCGAAAAAATTCCGTGCATCGAGCGCGTCATTGCGAAAATACTCGAACACCGTTCCGTGAAAGCTGTTCTCGCCCGACTTGCTGCTGACCAGCACCGTCGTGCCGCCACGGCTGCCATACTGCGCGTCGTAGTTGTGGGTCAGCACCTTGAACTCGCGGATCGCGTCGATCGACGGCAGGATGCCGACGCCGCCCGCGGTCAGTTCGTTGTTGTCGATGCCATCGAACAGCCAGTCATTGGCGTTCTCACGCATGCCCTGCGCCGAAACCGACATGCTGCCGCGATAGGAAACTTCGCTGCTCGGTCCCTGCGCGAGGAAGCTGCCGGCGCGGCCCGCCACCGTGCCGGGTCCGAGCAGGGCGAGCTGCACGAAGTTCCGTCCGTTCAGCGGCAACTCGGCGACCTGCTGCGCATTGATCAACTGGCCAAGGGAGGCATCGGAGCGCTGTAGAACCACGTCCGCTACTGTGCTCGAGACGGTCACTTCCGCATTGACCGCGGAGACCTGCAAGGTGAAGTCGAGCGAGAGGCTCTGTTCCACTTCCAGGTTCACAGCGGTTTTTTCCTCGGTCCGGAAGCCACTCATCGTGACGGTGACGGCGTAGGTGCCGATCGGCAGCAGCGGCAGCGCGTAACGGCCCGACCCGTCAGTCAGCGCCTCGCGCTGCGCGGAGGTCCCCTGGTTACGCGCGATCACGACCGCTCCTGGCACCACTCCGCCGGAGCCGTCCGACACAGTCCCCGAGATGGTACCAACCGATTGTGCGGACACGATGGCGGGTGCCAGGCATGCCAGGGCAACCACCAAGGCCGCGATCCGAAGCTGCGATACGCTCATTTCGCCCCCTGACTGCTACGCGAGTGACCGGGTGTCGCTCCCGGTCCCTTCCCGCCGCAGGTTATCCGCGCTACCGCGGAAGTCGAGGAACTCCGAATCAACTGCGACCCGCGAGTTCCGTATGGAGAGCGCTCAAGGCAGCCGTTCGCCCAACAGAGCAGACGTTTATCTGTAAACGCTGACCAACGATGAAGGCGGCTATCGCTCAGCAAATTCGATCAACATATCGTCAGGCGCCTCATTCTCTGTAATGGGCACATTACGCTCGGGCGGGTGTCGTTTTGTCAAGGGATTTCGAACAGTAGCAACACCAGCGGCCCAGCGCGGGACGCAACCGGTCACATCAGAAGAACTGGTCTGCTGTCGGTCGCCGACTGGGGCCCTTCAGCGGCACGATGATCATCGCGAAACCTGACGACCCCGCCGCCGCGTGGTGGCCCGCACGAGCCACAAACCTTCAGCGTCATCTCCATGATGATGTGACGTGGCGCACTCGCCACCCGCCCGTCCAGACACCCGAGCAGAAGCCGCATGGCCAGCGCGCCCTGTCTTCCATCGGGACGGTCGACGTGACCACCTTGAATCTTCCAACGCATCGACTGAGACAAGATTGCTGGTCCCACCCAGCGTCGACAGACCAGGTATCGAGCCGCTGATCGCTCTGCGACTCTATTTGATCGAGGTGAGCCTGGCCTGCGCTGCGCGCACCTCGTCCTCAGTGAAGACTGCGGTGTAGTACTCCTGCCGCTCAAGAAAGGCCGCCAGATCGCGCAACGAGAATCCGCGCGCGTTGAGGCGTGCGGTATCGATGTACATCTGGCTGTTGGATGCATCGTCGTAGTAGTGAACGACCTTGTGGTCAACCGGGTCGAAGCGCTCGTGGATCAGCCGGACGATATCCTGTGGGTGGTGGCGATGGCCCGGAGGCGGCTCCCCGGGCATGCCGTGATCGGCCGTGACAGCCACTACACTGCGCCCTGGGCCAGCCTTCCGATCCAGGAGGTCGAGGATGCGCGCCATCTGCCGATCGAGCTCGGCGAGCGTCTGCTTCAACTCGGCCGATGCGGGACCATGCGCGTGCGCCGTGTAGTCAGGTCCCTTCATGTTGACCATGACGAGATCAGTGATCTCGTCGGTCCCGATGGGCTCCTGTGCCATCACGGCCAGGAGCGCTTCAGCCTCGAAGCGCTGGTACAGGCTTGACGCGCGGAACTTGGAGGGGCTGGCGATGTCGTGACCCATCCAGGTGCCGCCGGCTTCCTTCCAGACTCGGCTACCGTTGAAAGACTCGAGGGCCGTGGACATCGTGTAGCACGCCGGATTGGTCTCCCAGCCAGCATCGCGGGTGCTGTAGCTTGCCGCAATCACCTTGCGGCCGTTCACCAGGCAGGCGCCGTGACCCACAAGGCCGGCGGTCGCGCGCAGCGCTCCACCCTGTCCGATGATCACCGCGCGTCCATCGGTGGTCAGGTTCCAGACGTCGGCCAGGGTCAATGCCATGAGCTCCCGCGGATCGAGTGAATCGTATGCCGGCTGATGGCGGCCGGTCGTCCGATTGAAGAGATTGTTGACCGTGATGCCGTGGAAGCGCGGGTCCGTCCCGGTGCCGATCGTCGCGTGCGCGACACCCGTTATAGTCGGCAGCGTGTTCGTGCGGGCCTCGGAGAACCAGGCGCCCTCGCGCCGCATCCGTGTCAGGGTGGGCATGACATCGCCGTACGTTTCGAAGTAGTCGGCACGCATGGCATCGAGCACCATCACGACGATGACGCGTGGTCGGCCGGCGTCCGGCGCGATGGCCTGATCCAGGACACGTCCCGTATAGGTAGGCACGATCCCGGCGCCCAGGATCGCGCCGAGCGTCGGCGCGATATCCTGCTGGGCCACCGGATCAGGCCGCTCCCCCTGCCGGATAAACGGGCGACCGTGAAGAAGCACCGGGATGTGGGAGTCGTAATCCCACGGCGAACCGTGCATGAACCGGTACAGCGGCTCGCGCTCGGTGATGACCTCGCCTTCAACCGGGATGACGAAAATCTGGCCACTGCGCCCGGGGAAGTAACCTCGCGCGAACATCTCGAGCCAGCGTGTCCGCGGAGCGCTCGCCGAATCGGCCGCGGCAGGCGTGACCGGTGCCGGTGTCCGCGCTGCGGGCCCTGGCGGACGGCTCGTCGGCGACGCCGCGCCCGCACAACCGACCACGAGCACCGCGGCGGTCAAAACGATCAAACAATCTGTGTGGCGCATTAGGAACATTATGCGGCACTTAGGATATGCTCGCCGCAATCGCCGACCGCTGGTCTCGTTCTCGTCATGAAACATTCACTTCAACTCACGGCGTTGCTGTCGGTCATCGGCGTGACCCTCGCGCTGGCACAGGGTCCTGATGTCCACGTGCTGATGATCTCGGTCGATGGCCTGATGCCGTCGTCGTACACCTCGCCGGGGCCGGCGCGGATTCCGGTTCTCAGGGCGCTGGCCGCCGCGGGCGCGTCGGCGAAGGGGGTCGTCAGCGTCCTTCCCTCGGTCACCTATCCCGCGCACACGACCCTCATCACCGGCGTGAACCCCGCGGTCCACGGCATCCTGAACAACGGGATGTTCGATCCGGAGGGCCGTTCTGGCAATGCAAGCAACTGGTATGCGAGCGCCATCAAGGTGCCGACGCTTCTCGGCGCTGCTCGTTCACGAGGACTGAAGGTCGGCGCGGTGACGTGGCCGGTGACGGTCGGCATGGAGGTTGACTTCCACGTGCCGGAATTCTGGCGGACGTCCTTCGGCACAGATTTTCCGGAGAACAGAATGTTCCTGGACGTCGCGTCGACACCGCATCTGCTCGATGCCGTCGAAAACGCCCAGGGCAAGCCCCTGCCGTGGCGCCTGACGGATGCCGACCGGCTCAGCATCGCGCGGTTCATCCTCCGGACTCATCAGCCGAACCTGATGCTGGTGCACTTCATCGAGCTGGACGCCATGCAACACACGACCGGCCCCAACTCACCCGAATCGCTGGCAACGCTCGAACGTATCGATGGCCACATCGGCGCCCTGCTGCAGACGCTTACCGAAGGTGGCTTGCGCGAGAAGACGCACGTGCTGGTCGTTTCGGATCACGGGTTTCTGCCGATCACCAGGCGGCTGCAGGTCAACGCCCTCCTCAAGCGGGAGCGGCTGCTCGAGACCGACGCCGGCGGCCGCATCACCAAATGGGATGCGTACTTCTACTCGACGGGCGGGACGGGGTTTGTGTTTCTGAAGGATCCGACGGACCAGCAGATGGTCGCTCGAGTCCGGGCGATGCTGGAAAACCTCAGAGCCGACCGGGCGAACGGCATCCGCACCATCTGGTCTCGCGATGAGATCGTGAAGCTCGGGAGCTTTCCGGATGCGGTCCTCGGCATCGACATGCAATCGGGCTTCTACACCGGCGGCGGTCACGACACCCTGCTTGCGGGTGTGAGCATGAACGACGGCCGGCCGATGGCGGGAGGGCACGGTTTCGACCCTCGGCGTCCGGAGCTTCACGGATCGCTCGTTGTGTCGGGGCCGACCGCAAAGGGCCGCGGCACGCTCGGTGTTGTCAGGATGACGCAGATCGCTCCAACCGTGGCGCGCTGGCTGGGGGTCGGGCTCTCGCCACTGGCCGACCAGCCGCTGGACAAACTCCTTCCGGGCGCAGGCTCGCAGCCTCACTGAAGGTCCACCGCTTCGACACGCAAGCGGGGCCCGAGCTCGACGCTCGGGGCCTCCACTCCTCAGCCTCACTCCCACGAGACGGTCAGCGCGAGCCCACACCCGACCGACGCGGCTGCTAGAAGTTGAGCCGAAAGGCAATCTGGAACTGCCGGGACACCTGCGAATTGATGATCTGGCCGAACGTGGCGTTCGGCGTCGTGCCGGTTCCCCAGGTCCGGTTCACCGCCGTGGCACTCTGTGGCGTCAGCTGGTTCGCAAGGTTGAAGCCTTCGAAAATGAGCTCGAGGTTCTGCCCGTCGCCGAAGGGGATCTTGCGGGTCAGGCGCGCATCGATGGCGTAATACCCCGGGACGCGGAACGAGTTGTAAGGTATCCCGGTGGGCCGATCGTTGAAGACCGTGTCGCCATTGTTGTCAAGACCGGTCACCGCTGTGAAGGGATAATTCTTCGTCGCGATGATTCGCGGTGCCAGCTGCCATCCATTCGCCAGGGTCGCAGCCACACCCGTGAGCCGGTTGAACCGGGGTTCGATCACGCCGGTCAGGACGAACCGGTGTGGCATGTCAAAGTCGCCGGTGCCGTTGTCGGCCTCAAAATTCTGTGGATCGGACGGTGAGGTGAAGATCCCGAAACCGGTGAAGTCGTTGGCGAAGCCTGCCCCCTTGACCTTCGACCAGTGATGCGAGGCCTGAAACGACACGCCATGAGAGAAGCGCTTGCTCAGGACCGTGACCAGGCCGTGATAATTCTGGTATCCGATCGACTGCGAGATGAAGATGTTCCCGAACCGTGGGTCGGGGCGCGGGCTCGTCGTCCAGCGTCGAGTGCCGTCCGCGAGGGTACCGGCCGGGGTCAGGTTCGTGACGTAGGCGACCGGCAGATTGCGTCCGCGATTCATGCGGTATGTGAGCGAGAGCGACAGATTCTTGACGAGCTCGTGATCGTAGGTCGTGAACAGCTCGTGCACCTTGATGTCCTCGAACTCCGGGTCCATCACGCGGATGTCCGACACCACGTTGAAGCCGGTGATCGGCGCCACGGGCCCGCGGCTGAACACCGGCGCACCGGCGTTGGTCGGCGTGACGTTCACGTTCAGCACGTCCAGGCCGTTGCCGCGGAGGAAGGTATTGAAGGTCTGCGGCGTCATCATGTTGTAGAAGATTCCGTAGCCCCCCCGGATAACGTCTCGTCCGTTCCTGAACGGATCCCACGCCACGCTTATCCGGGGCGCCCAGTTGTTCGTGTCGCCCGGGAAGACCCCGACATTGGGCAGAATTGGATTCGGGCTGTCGTCGGCTCGCGAGAACAGCTCGTACCGCAATCCGACATTCACCTTCAGCCTGTCGGTCAGCCGGAAATCGTCCTGAACGAAGTAGCCATGGTTGATCGTGCGCGCTTCCTGGTACTCGGGACCGATCGATTGTGTGAATCGCGAATACGAGTAGCGCTGTCCGGTCGCCGGATCGATCGCGCCAGATTCCGCCAGGATGAACTGGTCGGTCGCTGAGATCGCCGGACGGACGCCGGCGACGGCGGCAAGTCCGCCGAACGTGAATGTGCCGTTGACATTGGTGATCCGTTCCTTGAACCACACCGGCAGAATGTCGAGGCCCACCTTGAACGTGTGCGCACCCTTGAGGATGGACAGGTTCTCGTTGAACTGGAAGCCTCGCTCCCGCGTCCGGCGATGGCCGTTGGCGTTCCCGTTGAAGCTGCCCACGCCGCTGATGCTGATGTTCGGACTGTCAGCATTCACCTCGACCCCGTTGCTGATGCCGCGGCTGGCAAACAGGAAGCGCGCCTCGTTCACGATGTTGGAGCGGAACGTCGAGAGCAGCTGGGTGGTAAACGACTGCGGTTGCTCGTCGAAGCGTGCCGCGGTATCACGAGTCTGGCTGCCGCCGAAGGTGTTCGGCGACTCCCGGTCGTAGTAGTAGAAGTAGCGGGTCGAGAGGCGGTGGTTCGGTGTCATCTGGGTATCCAGCTTGCCGGTCACCGTGTGCGCACGGAACTGCGCTTCAAACGTGCCGAGGTTGTTCGATGGAATCCCCAGACGCTGCGCGTCAGCAAGCCGGAACCCGGAAACAGTCGGCGCATCCGCCATCCACCGTTCGTAGTTGAGGAAATAGAACGCCCGGTTCGAGATCAGTGGCCCGCCCAGTGTGCCTCCGAAGTTGTAGCGGGAGGAGTCAGGTTTCGGCGTGCCTGGCGGCTGCAGGAATGGGCTCGAGTTCAGAAACTTCTGCCGGGTGAACAGGTACAAAGAGCCCCGAACGGTGTTGGTGCCGGATTTCGTGATCGCGTTCTGAAGACCGCCGGCGACCCGGCCGAATTCGGCCGAGAAATTCGTGACCGTTTGAAATTCCGCGATCGAGTCTTCCCCGATCACCAGGTTGCGGGCGCCTCCCTGCATATTGTTGGAAACGCCGTCGATGTTCATCTGACGCAGGCCAAGACCGCCATACACGGTGGAGATGGTGGGAGTTCCGGAACCCGATCCTCCGTCCGGCGGCCCCGCGTTCACTCCCGGCTGCACGATGTAGAAGTCCTGGATGCTGCGACCTGCCAGGGGCAGCGCACGGACCGTTCGTTCGTCGAGCGTATAGCTGACGACGGTCCGGCCGACCTCCACGGTGGAGGAGTTGGCCGTGACGATCGTCGACTCCGCGAAGGACGTGCTCGACAGGTCGAACTCGATCGTCAGTACCTGGCCGGCTCTCAGGTCCAAGTTGGCCTGGCTGACGGTCGTAAACCCCGGCCTCGACGCCTGGACCACGTAGGCCCCGAGCGGCAGAACCGGAATATTGTAGCTGCCCCGCGCGTCGGTCACGACCTTCCGCTCGTAACCGGTTCCGACGTTGGTCGCGGTCACCTCGGCACCGGTGACCGGTTCACCACCCGGGCCCCGTACGAATCCTTCAATGGTCCCGTTGATGGCCTGACTCTGGGCCAGCGCGATCCCCGCGTGCCCCAGATGCACAGTCACGATGCCAAGGGCCAGGCAGAGCGCGCGTGCCGTACCGGTCCGTCGATTCCTGTTCTCAGACGACATGTGAACCTCCAGCGTTGTCTCGGATTCAGCGGCCCGGAACCTACGTCGCGGTCTTCGCGGCAGTTTACGTGCTAACCCCACCTGACAGCTCACGCTATCTGATCGGATCTCGCGGCGATCTCTTCAACTCGACGACGACCGTCTCATACGGTGCCTCGCTCAGATTCTCGATCCGGTGAATCGACGGCTCTAGGAATCGAACCTCCCCGGCTTTGCGACGGAGCTCACGGGACGCGCCGTCGGAGCTGGTCACTCGGACGTGCTGGTCCGTCAGCGTCACGGCGATGCTGGCAGCATGTTCGTGCAGCGAATCCTTCTGGCGCGGACCGACTCGAACGCGCAGGATACGAACGCGTTCGTTTTCGAATTCGACTGTATTGAACGCAGGATCGATCTTGACCGGGTCCTGTCCGAGGGCCGGAAAAGCCGTTAAGCACAGAACGAACACGAGTAAAAACCGGCCTTGGCGAGTTGGACTGTGGCGACACATCGACGAACCTCCAAGAGCAGAGTTCGGCTCTTGATGCCTGCGCGCGACCTGTTCGGCGTCGCACGGCGCCATCTTCGCCGGTCGCCTGTGCGGGCGTCAACTACAATTCGCGCGCGATTGTCAAGGCGAAAAGAAATGTCCCCGTTTTTAACGAAATAGAAATGTCCCCTGTGAAGCTTTCTCCTCCGGAGTCTCATCTGAGCAGCGCCTGGTAGACCAGGGTCGGAAACTTCGTGCGGATATCGGTGGTGTTCGGCAACAACTGAATCAGCAGTACCATCGTGAGGCCGGACGCGGGGTCTACGCGATAAATCGAGCCGTAGGCGCCACCCCACCCGAATGCGCCGGGCGAGTCCATACTCATGGCGCCGAAGCGGTCCGTTGTCTCGAAGCCGAACCCAAAGCCCAGCCCTTCCGTCCAGTGCAGTCTGCCGATCTGGTTGGTCGTCATGAGCCGCACTGACCGCGGCGCCAGGATGCGGACGTCACCGAGCGCACCACCGTTGCGAATCATCTCGAGGAAGCGCGCATAGTCGCGCGCGGTGGACAGCAGCCCGGCACCTCCAGAGAAGCTGCGGCGCGGGCCGTCCACGTACGACCCTTGTCCCCTGGCTCCCTCGGGCGCCCGCACGATCGTTCCATCCGTACCGCTCGAGTACACCAC
>JACDBQ010000757.1 GCA_013694845.1 Acidobacteriota bacterium | reverse complement strand
AGGCACGGTTCGAGGCGAGCCCCATCGACCGCATGCCATAGAGCACGCGGCGGTGGGCCGGCTTGAGGCCGTCGCGAACGTCGGGCAACGCGCGTCCAATGATGACGCTCATGGCGTAATCCATGTACGAGCGCTTCATCTCGTCTTCGATGTTGACGGGAACTTTGATGGAAATATCGGTCATGCGGTGTGGCTGTCTGGAAGAGGCACGACCTGAAGGTCGCGCCCCGCGGGTGGTTTAGATATCGAGGTTCTTCACGTCGAGCGCGTTGTCTTCGATGAACTTGCGGCGCGGCTCGACCTGGTCGCCCATCAGCGTCGTGAACATCAGGTCGGCTTCCAGGTGATCTTCGGCTTTGACCTGAGCCAGCGTTCGGGTCGCCGGATTCATTGTCGTATCCCACAGGGTATCGGGGTTCATCTCGCCCAGGCCCTTGTAGCGATTGATGGCGATCCCCTTTTTGCCCGCCGCGGTGAAGAACTCCACGAGCTCGTCGAGCGTGTCCAGGCGCACGTCGGCGTCCTTCCCACCCTTCGCAGTGGCCTTGGGACCGGCGGAGGCGTCGAGCGTCTTTACTTCCGCCGCCAGCCTGGTCGCCTCGTCGAGCGGAGCGCCGCCGATCGCCGTCTCGTTCGCTGCCGCGGAGGCTGGTTCTTCCCCGACTTCCTCCGGCTCGCTCGAGACGGCCGTGCGCACGGTCATCGGACCGCGGATACCCTGGACATCCTGGTAACTGTTCGCGAGCGTTCTGAATTCGCCGGTCGCGGCAAAATCCTGGTCGATGCGGTGATGGCGGGGGTAACCGCCGGTGCGGTCCTCGATCGCGATGGCGAACGCCTGGTGTTCTTCGTCCTGCTGCACGGTCGCGGTGCGGGTCGGAGAAACGACCGCGTCGGCAAGCGCTTCGACCCGTTCCCGGTCCTCGAAAAACGCCTTGTCCCTCGCCCCATGATCGAGCACGGCCAGGATGACGTCGCGTGACGGACCGCGACGTTCGACGATCTGCTGAAATTTCCGGAAGGCGATCAGCTTCTCGAGCCGTTGCTCCAGCGCGTCGCCTGACAGCTGCGTTCCGTCCGGCAGGACAACGGTGCGCGACTCCACCGCGCGCTTCATCAGCCAGCTCTCGAGCGCGCGCTCGTCACGGATGAACTGCTCGTTGCGTCCCCGCTTGGCGCGGAACAATGGCGGCTGTGCGATGTAGACGTAGCCGTTCTCGATCAGCGCGCGCATCTGCCGGTAGAAAAACGTCAGCAGGAGCGTGCGGATGTGCGAACCATCGACGTCGGCGTCGGTCATGATGATCACACGGTGGTACCGCAGCTTGCCGATGTCGAAATCGTCCTTCCCGATTCCGCACCCGAGCGCGGAGATCATCGTCTTGATCTCGTCGCTCCCGAGCATCTTGTCGAAACGGGCCTTCTCGACATTGAGGATCTTTCCCTTGATCGGAAGGATCGCCTGGAACTTGCGATCGCGCCCCTGTTTGGCCGATCCGCCGGCGGACTCCCCTTCGACGATGTAGATCTCGCACTGCGAGGGATCCCGTTCCTGGCAGTCGGCCAACTTGCCGGGGAGCGAGCCGCTGTCGAGCGCCCCCTTCCGCCGCACCAGGTCCCGCGCCTTGCGAGCCGCCTCACGTGCCCGGGCGGCATCGATGGCCTTGACGATCACCCTCTTGGCGACGGCAGGATTCTCTTCGAGGAAGGCGCCCAGCTTGTCGTTGACGACAGCCTCGACAATCCCTTTGACCTCGGTGTTCCCGAGTTTGGTCTTGGTCTGGCCCTCGAACTGCGGTCGCGGAATTTTGACGCTGACCACGGCCGTCAGCCCCTCGCGGATGTCATCGCCGCCGATGTTCGCGTCTTTTAGGTCCTTCGCCAGGTTGTTCTTCCCGACGTAGTAGTTGATCGTGCGCGTCAGGGCCGAGCGGAAACCGGAGAGATGCGTGCCACCTTCATGCGTGTTGATGTTGTTCGCGAAGGTATAGACCGTCTCGGCGTAGCTCTCGTTCCACTGTAGGGCGATCTCGACGTTGATCCCGTCCTTGTCTCCCTGCATGAAGATCGGCTTGTCGTTGACGGCCGCCTTGCTTTGATTGAGATACTGGACGAATGAAACGATGCCCCCCTCGTACAGGAACCTGTGGTTCTTGCCGTCGCGCTCGTCGTCGATCGTGATCGTGACGCCGCCGTTGAGGAAGGCGAGCTCGCGCAGGCGCTGGGCGAGCGTGTCGAAGCTGTATTCGGTCGTCTCGAAGATCTGCAAGTCGGGCTTGAAGGTCACCTTGGTGCCGCGCTTCTTGGTAGTGCCGCTGACTTCCAGCTCGGTGGTGGGATCTCCCCGTTCGTAGCTCTGTCGATACACCTGGCCGTTGCGCCAGATCTCGAGTTCCAGGTTTTCGGAGAGGGCGTTGACGACCGAGACACCGACGCCGTGAAGACCGCCCGAAACCTTGTAGCTGTCGTTGTCGAACTTGCCCCCCGCGTGCAGAACCGTCAGCACGACTTCCGCGGCGGACCGGCCGCTCGAGTGCGTGTCAACCGGAATACCGCGCCCGTTGTCGACCACGGTCACGGAATTGTCGATGTGCAGGGTGACGTTGATCTGGTCGCAATAGCCGGCGAGCGCTTCGTCGATCGAGTTGTCGACGATCTCGTAGACGAGATGATGCAGGCCCGGCGCCCCGGTGGAGCCGATGTACATCGCCGGACGCTTACGGACCGCCTGGAGCCCTTCGAGGACCTTGATCTTATCGGCGCCGTAGTCGTCCGAGACGGACGTTTCCGACCCGTTCCCGTTGCCGGACACAGCAGTAGCTGCATCAACAACAGGCTTCGTGTCTTCTACCGGCTGCTGATCTTCGTTCTGAGGTTCTATCTGCGACATTCAGGTAATCGATCTATCCGCGCGAGACGGCGCGCCGGCCGCCCGCGATGGTGCTTCGTCACACCCGCATCGGCATGATGACGTATGTGTAGTCGTAGTTGTCCGCGCCAACCGGCTTCATCACCGCCTGGCTCATCTCGTCCTTGAACTCGAGACCAACCGAGTCGGTCTCCACGACCGCGAGGAAATCGAGCACATACTGGGCGTTGAAGCAGATCGTCACCGGCGTCGAGTCGTACTCGATGATCAGCACTTCCTTGGCCTCACCGAACTCCGGGCTGCTCGATGCGATCTCGACCTTGCCCTTGTCGATCTGGAACTTGACCGCGCGGGAACGTTCGTTCGACAGCAGGGCGACGCGTTTCACCGCGCTCGTCAGACGGTCACGATCGAACTCGACCCGCTTGTCATTGGTCTTCGGAATCACGCGCTCGAAGGCGGGAAACTGGCCGTCGATCATGCGCGATATCAGCATGCGGCCGCCGATGTCGAAGAACAGGTGATTCTCGCCACGCTCATACCGAATATCCCCCTCGCCCTCGGACAGAAGGCGCCCCAGCTCCAGCAACGTCTTGCGCGGCAGGATCACCCGCTCCTCTTCGTCACCCGCGCTCTTTCCTTTACCGGGCTCGCCTTTACCGGGCTCGCGCGGCACCGTGATGAGCGCCAGCCGGTGGCCATCGGTCGAGACCAGGCTCATCGATTCGGGACGTTGGATGAACAGCGCGCCGTTGAGGAAGTACCTCGTATCTTCGCCGGTGATGGCAAACTGGGTTTTCGAAACCATGTGCTTCAAAACGTCCCGCGGCAGCGTGGCGGTGAAGCTTCCGGTGGCCTCGGGCAGCGAGGGAAAATCTTCACGAGGGAGCGTCTGCATGCGCGAATCGAAGCGATCCGCCGCGACCTTGACGCCCGACTTGTTCTCCTCGATCCGGATGTCGGTGTCGGGCAGCGCCTTAATGATCTCGTAGAGCTTTTTCGCCGGCAGAGTCAGCGACCCGCTCTTGGCGACGGACGCCACACAACGACTCCGCAGCCCGACCTCCAGGTCGGTCGCGAGCAGCTTGACCTCGTCGCCATCAGCCTCGATCAGGACATTCGCAAGGATGGGAATCGTGTTCTTACGTTCGACGATGCCCTGGAACAACTGAAGTTCGCGCAACAGATCGGCCTTGCGTACGACCAGTTCCATAAGGGTGATGACCTCGCGGGAAGGCGAGCCGGCGGCGCGCTCTATCCCTATCTGGTGAAGAGGAGAAAGAAGGAACAAAGAATTATAACAAGAAAGAGGCGCTGTGGATATCACAAAACGCAGCTCTTAATCCTTGCAGGTCTGTAGTTTAGCCTGTGCACTGGGCTTCGGTACCGCGGCGGGCAATCCGGTGTGCTTTCAGCGCGAAAACCAGTGTCGGGAGTCCCCAACAATCCGTCCGCAGGCCAGCACTCCCGCGACTGTGGAAAACGGCGGCTTCGCGGTCGCCGTGTCCTCTACCGCAGCGACTCCGAGAGGGTGTTAATAAGCGTGTTGAAATTCCCGTCACGCTTGCGGAGGTCTTCGATCTTCCTGATCGAGTGGATGACGGTCGAGTGATGCTTGCCCCCAAAACTTCTCCCGATCTCCGGCAGTGACGCATTCGTCAACGCCTTGCACAAGTACATCGCGATCTGCCTGGGCATGGCGACGGACTTCGAGTTGTTCCGCGATTTCAATTCGGTCAACTTGAGCTGGTAATAGTCCGCCACGAACTTCTGGATCACCTCGATCGTCACCGCCCGCTCGTCGTGCTGCAGCACGTTCCGCAGCACGTCCTGCGCGAGCGCCAACGAGATCTCGCGCCCCGTGAGCGAGGCGTAGGCGACCAGCCGGATCAACGAGCCTTCGAGCTCGCGGATGTTCGACTTGATCTTTCCGGCAATGAACAAGGCGACGTTGTCGGGAACGCCGACCCCTTCGGCTTCCGCCTTGCGCTTGAGAATCGCGACCTTGGTCTCGAGATCGGGCGGCTGAATGTCCGCGATCAGTCCCCACTCGAATCTCGAACGCAGGCGTTCCTCGAGTTGAGGGATCTCGTGGGGCGGGCAGTCGCTGCTGATGACGATCTGCTTTTGGGAGTCATACAACGCGTTGAAGGTGTGAAAGAACTCGGTCTGCGTGCCTTCCTTGCCCGCAAGAAACTGGACGTCATCGACCAGCAGCACGTCGACGCTCCGATAGCGCTCGCGAAAGTCCAGGATACGGTCGTACCGGACGGCATTGATCATCTCGTTCATGAACCGTTCGGACGAGATATAGGTCAGCTTGAGGTTTTTCAGGTGATTGAGCACGTAGTGCCCGATCGCGTGCATGAGGTGGGTCTTGCCCAGGCCCACGCCTCCGTAGATGAATAACGGGTTGTAGGACCTCGACGGTGCCTCGGCCACCGCCCGAGACGCGGCGTGCGCAAACTGGTTGGATGGCCCGACGATGAACGTGTCGAAGGAGTATCGGGGCGCCAGGCCGCCCACTGGGCCGTCGTCCGGCAACGCCCCAGACTCGAGCGGCACCTCTAGCGGCGGCGGCACCGGAAGCGGAGCATCTTCGGTGACAAAGGCGACGACCACCCCCCGGCGATCCAGTTCGGACAGAGCCTCCGCAATCACCGAAGAGTAATGTTTAGTGAGCCAGTCCTTGAACAGTGCGTTCGGGACTCTCACCCTGATCGCACTGCCACTGTCTGCCACGTATGAGGTTGGCTTGAACCACGTGTAAAAGCTGTGGCGATTGACTTTAGTCTCGATCCTGGCGAGGACCTGATCCCAGATATTCGCGGTCATTTTCGCGCGCGCAGGACGGTGGGTCGGACTTTCGCCTCTCGTCGCGGGGCTGTCACACTGTGATCAATCGGGCGACAGCGGATATCGTCAATGAAATCGGGCACGTTTAGACTTTCGCCCCCCGAAAGGGGCGTAATTTCGGCATCGTCGGCGCTGTCGGTGGCGAAAATCTGGGCTTTTCCACAATTTTTTCCACAACTGTGGAAAACTTGGGGAGAGACCCTACCGGCGTCGGGGAATCCGGACTTTAGCACACGGTGTTCGCATTGACATGGAATCGCCTCCGCCGTTAGTATCTAGGTTTCTCCGAGTGTTTTTTGTTCGTCTCAGGGGTCTGACATCATGAAGCGTACCTTTCAGCCCAACCCCCGACACCGTAAGAAAACTCACGGATTCCTGACGCGGATGGCCACGAAAAACGGCCGGCTGGTGCTGAAGCGCCGCCGTGCCAAGGGCCGCAAGCGGCTCACCGTATCTTCGTCCTAGCGCTCCCGCGCGATGCCGTCGCACCCGTTCCGCAAGACGCAGCGTGTGCGACGACGCGGTGAGTTCCAGCACGTTTTCGAGATCGGTTACAGGATTCCTTCCAAGTATTTCACCCTGTTGCTGGCGCCTCGGTCGTCGCCTCCAGCAAGGATCGGGATCGTCGCTTCGAGGAAGCTCGGCGACGCCGTTCGCAGGAACCTGGCTAAGCGGGTGATTCGAGAGGTGTTCAGGCACCTCGACACTCCGCCCGCCGCCGTTGACGTCGTCGTCATCCCCCGGCGTGAACTGTTTAATGCGCCCTTCATCGATATCGAGCGCGACTTCCGAACAGCCTGGGGTCGCGGGAGCTCGAGAATCCAGCAGAACAATGCAAGGTAACGGATCACGCGTCGATCCCGCCGAGAAGCTGGGTCGTCCTCAGCAGGTCGTGTTGGGACTGATCCGCGCGTATCAGGTCATCTTTGCCCCGATGTACTCCGGCTCCTGCCGGTTTGTGCCCTCCTGTTCAACTTACGCGGCGGAAGCCGTCCATCGCTTCGGCGCCCTTCGTGGCGCGCGTTTAGCGGCCGGCCGGCTCGCGCGCTGTCATCCGTTCGGCGGGCGCGGGTTGGACCCCGTGCCCGCCGCCGCTCCGGAGCGACAGCGAGGCAACTGTCCCGCAGCCACGCTTCGCCACTGACTACATGGAAAAACGCGTTCTCCTAGCGATCGTTCTCTCTTTCGTCGTCCTGTACGGGTATCAGGCGATGTTTCCGCCACCTGAGCTGCAGCGGCCTGCCGCATCGCAGCCACCAGCTGCGGCGAAGGATCCAGCGACAGGGGC
>JACDBQ010000743.1 GCA_013694845.1 Acidobacteriota bacterium | reverse complement strand
CTCGATCGAGGCCATCTGCTTTCCCGATTGACGAAATCGGTTGCCGTGCTCGGTCCCGTGTTCATGCGCGCGCTCGCTCTGGCGCAGTCGCTTGCCGTCGCCATGGACGCGCGCGGACTGGGTGCGCGCGCCACGCGCACGAGCATCCTTGAGATCCGCCTCTCGCGTACCGACGGGGTCATCATGGCCCTCTGTGGCGTCGCGGTCGTCCTTGGCCTGGTCATGCGGTATCTGGGGATCGGCGTCCTGGTGAAGGGCGTTCTGTGATGCCAGGTGCGCTCTACACCATCGGAAACTTCACCATCGACGATATCGTCCTCTGGCCGGGCGGCGGAACCTGGATGGGACAGGCGGGCGGCAACGTCCTGTTCTCGGCTCTTGGCGCGCGTATCTGGCTGGACACCGTCGGCATGCTGGCTCGCATCGGGAACGATTATCCAGCCGGCCGACTCGGGGAAATCGAGCGCCGGGGCATCGTTGTGGACGTGCACCATGTAGACGTCCCGAACCTGCACGACTGGGCGCTGTACGAAGCGCAGGGCGCACGGCAGTTCGTCAACCATCTGAGCTCGGGGACCAACGAGGCCATGACGATCACTCCCGAAGAGATTCCCGCCCGATGCCGGGACGGACTGGCGTATCACATCGCCTCAGCCCCTGCTCCCCAACAGATCGCTCTCGTCGCGGCGCTGAAGCGTCCAGGACGTTTCATCTCACTCGATCCGCACGAACTCTGGGTCGTCGAGCACGCTGACGCGATCCGGGCCGCGCTCACAGGCGTCGATTTTTTCCTTCCCAGCGAGATCGAAGCCAGGCTGCTGTACGGCTCCGATGCTCCCGAACGCGCGGCACGGGAGTTCGGGCAGCTGGGCCCGAAGGTCGTCGTGATCAAGATGGGAGAGGAGGGATCCTTGGTGTACGAAACCGCCGGTGACCGGCTGACGCAGGTGCCCGCCTATCCGGCGCAGGTCCAGGACGTGACCGGCGCAGGCGACGCGTATTGCGGCGGCTTCCTCGCCGGGTATGTGATCACGAGCGACGCGATTGCCGCTGCGCAGCACGGCACGGTGTCGGCGTCCTATGTAGCCGAGGCGGTCGGCGCTCTTGCCACCGCACAGCCGACCCGGGCCGAAGCGCGCGAGCGTTTGCACGCGGTGGCGGCACAGACGGTCCGCAGCGACGAAATCTGAACAGCTGAAAGCGGCTTCATCCTCGCGGAGTCAGGGTTGTGCCCCTGCTCTGGGAGCGATGGGAACATGGCTCCAGGGAGGCAGTATGGATTACACGCAGATGGATCTGAAATGGCAGAACATGATGGCGGGCATCGAAGCACAGGTGCCCTTCATCAGACAATCCCCGCACGTTGTCTACGAACAGGTGCGGGACCGGCTTGCGTTGAAGAAGGCCCCCTCGCGGGTGTATCTCGTGGGCTGCGGTGATTCATGGTATTGCGGGATGGCGACTCGCCTCGCCTTCGAAGCCTGGGCCGGGGTGCCGACGGAAGCCATGCAGGCGCTCGAGTTTTCCCGGTACTCGTGCGCCTACGCGCCGAAGGACGCGCTGGTGGTCGGGATTTCCAACTCCGGCCGGGTGTCTCGGACCGTCGAGGCAATCATGATGGCCCGCGCGCGCGGCGTCCGCACTGCTTCGGGGACGAGCGCTCCCGACAGCCCCATCGCCAAAGAGGCAGACGTCGCCCTCGACCTTGGGTATGCGGAGCGCCGGTTTGCGCCTGGCACGTCCTCATATATGGCTTCACTGCTGCTGGAATACTGCATCGCACTTCATATCGCCGAGGTAAGCGGCCGAATGACCGCGACCGAGGTGCGCGCCAAACTGGAGGAGATCGCTTCGCTGGCGGGTGGCATGCAGAAGACGCTCGATGTTGCCAGCCCGATTCTGGAAGCGCTGGGAACGCGCGCCGGGTTGACTGACCAGCTGATCTTCATTGGCGGCGGGCCGAACTACGGCACCGCGTTCTTCTCCATGGCCAAGATGTTCGAGGCCGCCCGCGTGCACGCGGCCGGGCAGGAGCTCGAGGAATGGGCCCACGAACAGTATTTCGTCACGGACAAGAACACGTACACCTTCGTCATCAGCCCGCCGGGTGCCAGTGTCGATCGGGCAAGGGAACAACTGTGGGCCGCTAACGAGCGAGGCAGTACCACCGTCGCCTTCTGCGATGCCGCTGACGCTGAGACGGCCGTCCTGGCCAAGGTGCCCGTTCCCGTGTACGGCGGAGCCGACGAGGTGCTTTCACCGCTGACCTATTGCCTGCCGGGCGAGCTGTTCGCCTTCTTCTATGCGGTCCCTAAAAACCTGGTAATGCTGGGATTCGATGATCCGCACCTCAAGGAGGTGAACTTCCAGCAGATTTTCAACAGTCGAATGGTGTCGCTCGATCCGAGCAGTGAGCGAACATGAGAGGGGCGTCGAGATGTATTGGACGGGGATCGCATTACCTTCCGCGCTGGACAGGAGCGGGCGGTGCTCCAAGCGCTGCTCGCTGAGTGGGACGGCAGGCAGTCACCGGCATGGTAGGTAAGCAACTTCGCCTGGCATCATGGCTGCGCAGAGGACGCGCCGTGCTTGTGGGCTTCGATCAGCTGGTCCCGCGAGGGCTGCACCCGGCGCTCGCCGATCCGGGCCCGCTCCTCGGGTGGCTCGCCGCGGGAGCGGCCGATGGCCTGGTCCTGCATGCCGGCATCGCGGTCCAGTACTCGGGCCGACTCGCGGGCGGATGTCCGTGGTTGATGAAGCTCACCACGAATTCTGCGCTGGCATCAGATTCCACCGTTCGAGGGCGCATCGGCAGCGTCGAGCAGGCGCTTGCGCTCGGCGCAAGTGGCGTGGCGCTCAACGTGTTTATCGCCTCCCGACACGAGGCAGCGCAGCTCGCGAGGCTTGCCGACGCCGTTGCCTCGGGCGCACGCTGGGGGATCCCTGTCGTCGCGTTCATGAGTTCGCCTCAGCAGCTGCAGTTCGACCCCGACGCGGTGGCCTACGCGTGCCGCATCGGCGCCGAAATCGGTGCCGACGTGATCAAGACCGACTTCACCGGAGATCCGCGGACGTTCGCGTCGGTCGTCAAACAATGCCCGGTGCCCGTCATTGTCGAGGAGTCGCCCCTGCCGATGACTCCGGAAGGGACGCTGGCGACCGCTCGCGATGCCATGGCGGCGGGCGCGGCCGGTGTGCTGTTTGGTTCGCGCATCTGGGCCGAACCGGATGCACGCGTTCTGGTCAGCGGGCTGCGCCGCGTGGTTCACGAGTCACATGAGCCGCCGCCGATACATTAATGACTGATCTCGCCCCTCAACGCGACCTGAGCCCGCTGCGTCCTCGCTCCAGCCCACGCGACTTCTTTGGCTATGGCCCGGACAGGCCCGATGCGGAGTGGCCGCGCGGCGCGCGGGTCGCCGTGTCTTTCGTTCTGAATATCGAAGAAGGTGCGGAACTGTCGCTCGGGGCGGGCGACGAGGCCAACGAAGCGACCTATGAGATCGTCGACGAGGTGAGGGATGTCCCGAATCTCGACATGGAGTCACACTTCGAGTACGGCACCCGCGTGGCGTACTGGCGGATTCTCGATCTGCTCGATCGGTATGGGATCAAGGTCACGTTCAACACGTGCGCCCGTGCGGTGGAGTTATCCCCGTGGCTCGCCCGTGAAGGGATTGCCAGGGGCCACGAAATTTCCTGCCATGGATACCGCTGGGAGGCGCAGACCTTCATGCCGCCGGAGGAGGAGCAGTCGATGATTGCAAAGAGCGTCGACATCATCCGACAGGCGTGCGGGGTACGCCCTGTAGGATGGCACAGCCGGAGACCTAGCCCCAATACCCGGCGTCTGGTGGTCGAGGAAGGAGGGTTCTGGTACGACTCGGATGCCTACAACGACGATCTGCCGTACGTGCTCGAGGTCAGCGGCAGGCGCCATGTGGTCCTGCCTTATAGCTACGACACCAACGACATGCGCTTCACGCGGTCCGAGACGTTCCGCCTTGCCGGCGATTTCTCGACGTACCTGATTGACAGCTTCGACTGGCTCTGGCGCGAAGGTGAGCGGACACCGGGCATGATGTCGGTCGGACTCCATCTGCGCATCATCGGCCGGCCCGGCCGCATTGTCGCGCTGGAACGGTTCCTCGATCACGTGATGGACCGGGGGGGTGTGTGGATCGCCCGCCGCGATCACATCGCCGAGCACTGGCGCCGACGAATCGGCCTCCCCATGCCGTAGTTTGGCAATGATTCGAGGTGCGAGCCGTGTCTCATCTCTTCAAGAACGTGCGCGTGCTCACCTTGGACGCGGACTTCACCGAATACGCAGCCATCGACGTTCAGGTCAGGGACGGCATCATCGCTGCGATTGGCGCGGCTCTCCCGCCGGAGGCCGGCGTGAACGTGATCGACGGCACCGGCAAGCTGCTGATGCCGGGCCTGGTCAACGGTCACTTTCACAGCCCCGGTACGTTCAACAAGGGCGCCTTCGCAAGCATGCCACTCGAGATCTTCATGCTCTACGAAGTGCCCCCCTTCGACTGTCCGCCCGTTTCCTCCCGCGTGGATTATGTGCGGACGCTGCTGGGAGCGGTCGAGATGCTGAAGGGCGGCGTCACGACGGTTCACGACGACCCGTTCTACGTTCCGACCGTCGGGATGTCCCGGATCGATGCGGTCATGTCGGCGTATCGCGCTGCCGGGATCCGGGCAACCGTGTCGATCAACATGCCTAACGTCGCCGAATCGGAAAAGTATCCATTTCTGCGGGAGCTACTGCCTGAGCCCGTGCGCTCTCGGATGGAGGAGGCGGGGCGGTTGCCCGGGGATGAACTCACGGCGTTGTATCGTGCCTACATCGAGCGATGGCATGGTGTGGATGGCGGGAGGCTCAGGGCATCGGTCTCCTGTTCGGCGCCGCAGCGAGTGACACCCGACTACCTCGGCGCGCTCTCGGCGCTCAGTGCCGAGTTCGACGTGCCCTACAACATGCACATACTGGAAACCCGTCTGCAGCGCGTGCTAGGCGACGTGCGGTTTGACAAGTCGCTGATTCGCTATGTCCACGACGAAGGGGTCCTGAACGAGCGGTCGGTGATCATTCATGCCATTTGGGTTGATGCCGACGACTTGGATCTGATGGCCGCGAGCGGTTGTTCAGTGGCGCACAACCCGATCTGCAACCTGCGCCTTGGGTCCGGGATCATGCCGTTTCGCGCCATCGCCGAGCGAGGCATCACTATCTGCCTGGGCAGCGACGAGCTGTGTTCGGACGACTCCGTAAACATGTGGAGCGTCATGAAACAGGCGGCACTCGTTCATAACATCGGCGATCCCGACTATCGCCGCTGGCCGTCCGCAGGCGAGATTCTGCGGTGTGGCACCGCGAACGGCGCCCGGGCAATGCGTCTCGATTCGCTCACGGGCTCCATCGAGGTCGGCAAGCAGGCGGATCTCGTCCTGGTCGATCTGGACAGCCTGGCCTTCACTCCGCTGAACGACCTGCGACGCCAGCTGGTTTTCTGTGAAACCGGAACAGACGTATGCCTGGTGATGGTCGGCGGCCGCATCGTCGTCGAAGACGGGCGCATTCTCACTGTCGACGAGACGGATCTCAAGCGGGAGGTCCGGGAGTTGATGGTTGAGTACGCGCGGCAGTTTCGCGAGGTGGACCGGTGGGTCACCGAACTGGAGCCGGTCTATCGCCAGATGTACGAGCGAGCCGTCCGGCATGAACTGGCTGTGAACCGGTGGATTGGCTGAAGGTGGACGTCCCATGGCCGGCGCCGCCGGCACGTCACGGGCGTGCGGCGGGGAGCTGGAAGGATCACTGTTGATTCCGGCCTCACAGGGGGTACGTTCGCAGCGCCCGAACGAGCTGTTCGGCGCGCCTGATCGCGCAGGTCAGGCCATCCAGGAGCGGCACGTTGAACTCGGGGGCCAGTCGGGCGGCGATGCCCGCGAGCGGCCCACCGCCCACGA
>JACDBQ010000651.1 GCA_013694845.1 Acidobacteriota bacterium | reverse complement strand
CTCGGCATTGGTTCACGAGTGCCTCCGTGATCGTCTCGACGGCGCGGGCACGGCTTCGCTTTCACCGCCGTCGGTGCTCGAACGGGCCCGTCACCTGCGGCAAGATGCCGAGGCGCTCGTGCACAGTCTGGAGCAACAGGCGAAGGAGCCGCCGACGCAGGGGACGCGCCAGCGACGCGGCAGACGACCATCGGGCCGCTAGCGCCACTGACGCTCGCGTGTTTACGACAGCCGGGAACCCCACGCACACACAGGCGTGCCGCGAGCGTGGCGACCTACCGGGTTGCGAGGCGGGCGACGCGGTCCCACTCGGCACGACCGCCGCCCGGCGCACTGTGCGCTAAGGGACTGTCAGGAAATAACTATATGAACTGACTTGTACTTTCTGAGGCGTCGTGGTACGGTGACGCGTGGCTGTCGCGACGCTCCGCGCGAAGCATGCGGCCCTGCGCCCGGTGTTCACCGAGCGGTCGCGGCGGCTGTGGGCGGCCACGGAGGCTCGGGCCCTCGGGTATGGCGGCATCGCCACGGTGGCTCGCGCTACGGGCCTCTCGCCCGCGACGATCAGCCGTGGGCTGCGGGAGCTGGACGCCGAGGCGCCCGTGCCCGGGGACCGGGTGCGCAAGCCCGGGGCGGGGCGGAAACGGGCGACCACCCACCACCCGACGTTGCTCCGGGACCTGGAGGCGCTGGTCGAGCCGACCGCGCCGGGCGATCCGGAGTCGCCGCTCCGCTGGACGTGCCTGAGCACGCGCACCTTGGCCGTCGCGCTTGAGGCGCTCGATCACCACGTGAGCCACACGGTGGTCGCCGAGTTGCTGCACGGCCTCGGCTACAGCCTGCAGGGCAACGTCAAGACGCGCGAAGGGCGCCAACACCCCGACCGGGACGCCCAGTTTCGCTACATCGCGCGGCAGGTGCGCGCAGCCCAGCGCCGGGGGCAACCGACGATCTCGGTGGACACCAAGAAGAAGGAACTCGTCGGCCCCTTCAAGAACGGGGGCCGGGCCTGGCGGCCGGCGAAGACGCCGCAGCGCGTCCGCGTACACGACTTCGTCATTCCGGGCGCGACCGGCGGCAAGGCCATTCCCTACGGCGTCTACGATCTCCATCGGAATGAAGGCTGGGTCAGCGTGGGCATTGACCACGACACCGCGACCTTCGCGGCACGGTCGATCCGGCGCTGGTGGCAGCACATGGGCCGACCGGTGTATCGCGACGCCCACGCGCTCCTGATCACGGCCGACGCCGGCGGCAGCAACGGGGCCCGGCTCCGCCTCTGGAAGTGGGAGCTACAGCAACTCGCCAATCGGACCGGGCTGGCGATCACGGTCTGTCACTTTCCGCCGGGCACGAGCAAGTGGAACAAGATCGAGCATCGGTTGTTCTCGCACATCGCGATGAACTGGCGCGGCACCCCGCTCGTCGACCTCGCGACCATCGTGAGTCTCATCGGCTCCACGCACAGCCGGGCCGGTCTCCACGTCCGCGCCGAACTCGACCGCGGGCTCTACCCGGCCGGGGTCACCGTGACGGACGCGCAACTGGCGACGGTGCGGCTGGACCGGCATCGCTTCCACGGCGACTGGAACTACACCATCCACCCCGTCACGCCACGAACAGATCCAACAGTTATTTCCGGGTCTTCAGCAGAATCTGTGGGTCGTTTCGGGCTCCGGTAGCTGACCCAACGTATGGTACAGGGCGATTTCCAAGCACCGGTACGAGCGAAACCCGTAGGCCTGTCTGGTGGTCAGTTTCGCCTTGTTGTTGAAGCCTTCGACGATGCCCGCGGAAATCTCCCCGCGCGCCCGAAACCAGTTCAAGAGCAGCGGCCGATGGCGGCGCAGCATGCGGGCGACCTTCTTCATCGGCTCGAGGCGCGAGCGCATGACCTGGACGCACCACTCGTCCAGGAACGCCCCCGCCCAATCGACGGAGCGGTAGTGCCAGAAGTCGTCAAACCATTCGCGCAGCAGCATGGCGCGGACGGCGCGCAGGTTGTGCTGCAGGAGCTCGCGCAAGCGGGCGCGCTGATCGCGCGTCTGGTTCTCTCGGCGTTTCAGGAGCAGCCAACGCGTCTTCGTGAGGAGGGGCTGGCGCCCCCGCTGCCGCAGCGAGCGGACTTCAGCCCGGCGGACCTCATCGATCGCGTCGCTCAGGTGCTTGGCGATGTGAAACCGGTCCAGGATGTGGAGGGCGTGCCCGGCTTTTCTGGCGACGACCTGGAGATACGCCTTCCACATGTCGCTGCAGATGAACGCGAGCGCGGCGGTCCGCTCCTTCCCGAACCAGTGGAAGAACCGGAGCAACGTCTTGGCGCGTCGATGCTGGCCGATCCACAGCAGCCGCTTCCGCGTCGGGTCGATCTGGTACACGAGCGTGAGGAAGTTCGCGCCGTGCTGCCAATGGATCTCATCGATGCCGATCGCGCGAATTCCGGTGAGATCCACGTGCGCGCGGCCCCACGTCACCGCCATCGCGACCGACCGGAACACCTGGTCCCAACTGGTGCGGAAGACGCCCGCAACCTCCTTCCAACTGAGACGCTTCGCCCACCGCGCGAGGAACCACATGTAGGTCGTGGTGAGCTGGTGCTTGCCGTCGGCCCACGGCACCTGCTCGACCGTCACGCCGCAGCTGAGGCAATCGACACGCCGCATCATGTACAGGAAGAACACGCGCAGGCCCCAGAGCGGCACGAACTCGAAGCGGCGCGGCGCCAGCCGGTCGTATCCCCGCCCGCGCGCCCCGCAGCCGGCGCACTGTGGTCGGTTGCGCCGATGCGGCACGATCTCGATCGTCAACGCGAGGCCGCCGGTCTGATCCTCAAGCTGGATCGCGCCGTACACGAACCCGCGCTGTTTCTGAATCCGGTTCAGGATCGTCTTGATCTGCATCCCGTCGTGCGTCTCCGAGAGTCTGGTGTGTGTCGTAACCACCATTCTCCCCGAGGCCACACGGGATGCGTCATCAATCGCGGCGCCGTCGCGTGTGGACGCTGCCGGAGCCGTGGACGCCAAGAACGCGCCCACCGCTCCTTGCAAAACCACAGAACGGTTTTGCACAAGCGTCCACACGCCTCATCGTCATCTCCTGTCAGAAGAACGGAAGACCAGAACCCTCAGAATCATTGGTCACCGACCCACAGATTCTGCGGAGGAGGCGTATGACGGTTGAGATTCCAACCGGTGGACGGGTAGAAGG